>JBEAWD010000237.1:0-9384 GCA_041160585.1 Pseudomonadota bacterium
GCCATGACCACGGCCTTCGTGTCGGCCTTGACCGGCATTCCGGTGCGCGCCGATGTGGCGATGACCGGTGAGATCACCCTGCGCGGCGAGGTGACGGCCATCGGCGGCTTGAAGGAGAAGCTGCTGGCGGCCCACCGCGGCGGCATCAAGACGGTGATGATTCCCGAAGAAAACGTGAAGGACCTTCAGGACATCCCCGAAAACGTGAAGAACCACATCGAGATCGTGCCGGTGAAGTGGATCGACAAGGTGCTTGAAGTGGCCTTGGCGGGCAAGCCAGAGCCGCTGCCCGACGAGGAGTCGGCGGCAGTCGCTCCGGCCAAGGATGCCGCGCCGGCGGCCGATGCAGGCGGGGAGGCCATCAAGCACTGAACATGGCCCGCCTTGCACGCGGGTTGAAAAGTGTTGTATAGTTGAGGGCTCAGCGGATGTGGAACCAAACACATCAAATAAGCGTTGAGACCATGCGGGAATAGCTCAGTTGGTAGAGCGCAACCTTGCCAAGGTTGAGGTCGCGAGTTCGAGCCTCGTTTCCCGCTCCAAATTCCTTCAGTCCGGCACCACCGCCGTGACTTCGATCTCCACCTTGGCGCGGTCCTCCACCAGGTCCGCCACCTGCACCAAGGTCATCGCCGGGTAGTTCTTGCCCATCACCTCCTGGTACACCTTGCCCAGTTCGCGGCCACGAGCCAGATATTCCTTCTTGTCCTTGGCGTACCAGGTCATGCGCACCATGTGCTGCGGCCCGGCACCGGCGCAGGCCAGGGTGTCCACGATGTTCTGAAGCGCCTGTCGGCACTGCGCCACGAAGTCGTCGGTCTCGAACTGGCTTTGGCCGTTCCAGCCGATCATGCCGGCCACGAAGATCATTCGGCCACGCGCTTCGATGCCATTGGCATAGCCCTTGGCGGGCGCCCAGCCCTCGGGTTGCAGGATGTTGAACATGGGCCAGGTCTCCTCAAGAAATCTGCCGCAGCTTGAACCGCTGCAGCTTGCCGGTTTCGGTGCGGGGTAGGGTGTCGACAAACACCACCTTGCGGGGGTACTTGAACGGGGCGATGGTTTGCTTCACATGTTCCTGCAGGGCCTCGGCCAGCTCGGGCCCGGCGAGGTGGCCGGGCTTGGTCACCACGAAGGCCTGCACGATCTGGCCGCGGTCTTCGTCGGGCACGCCCACCACGCCGCACTCGGCCACCGCCGGGTGCTGCAGCAGCGCACTCTCCACCTCGGGGCCGGCGATGTTGTAGCCCGCCGAGATGATCATGTCGTCGTTGCGTGCCTGGTAGCTGAAATAGCCGTCGGCGTCCATCACGAAGGTGTCGCCCGGCAGGTTCCAGCCCGCTTTCACATAGTCTTGCTGACGCGGGTCGTCCAGGTACTTGCAACCCGTGGGCCCGCGCACCGCCAGGCGCCCCAGGGTGCCGGGGGGCACGGGCTGCATCTGCTCGTCTACGATCTGCGCCACATAGCCCGGCACCACCTGACCGATGCAGCCGCGCCGCACTTGATTGCCGGCGCTGGAGATGTAGATGTGGATCACCTCGGTGCCGCCGATTCCGTCGGTCATGACGATGCCGGTGGCCTGCTCCCACAGTTGGCGCGTGGCGTCGGGCAAGGCTTCCCCGGCGGACACCGGATGCTTGAGGCTGGAGAGATCAAATCCCTTGGCGATGCCCGCCATCTGTCGGTACAGGGTGGGCGCGGTGTAGCAGTGCGTGGCCTTGTACTGGGCCACGGTGCGAAGCAGGGTTTCAGGCGTGTGCTTCTCCATCAGCACCGCGCTGGCCCCGTGGCGCAGCGGAAAGGCCAGCATCCCGCCCAGGCCGAACGTGAAGGCAATGGGCGGTGTGCCGCAGACCACATCGTTCTCGTCCATGTGCAGGATGTGGCGCGGAAACAGATCGCACATGGCCAGCACATCGCGGTGAAAGTGCAGGGTGCCCTTGGGCTTTCCGGTGGTGCCGCTGGTAAAGGCGATCAGGCACACGTCGTCGCGGCTGGTGGGGTGCACCACAAAGCGGCCATCGGCACGTTGCATGCGTTGCTCCAGGCCGTCGGGTGCCGTGCTGCGGAACTCGACGCACTGGCGCAGGCTGGGGGCGTGGTGCGCATGGCCTGGCGTCATGCAGTGGCCAAGCTCATCGGCCAACAGGCTGTCGCACAGCGCGGCACTGACCTGGGCCTTGTCGATGATGGTGGCCAACTCGCCGGCGCGCAGCAGCGGCATGGTGGGCACGGCCACCAGGCCGGCCTTGAAGCTGGCCAGCAGGCCTGCGGCCATCATCAGGCTGTTGCCTCCGCGCAGCAGGATGCGGTTGCCCGGAACCAGTCCCATGTCCTGGGTCAGCACCTGCGCGATGCGGTTGACCCGGTCCTGCAGCTCGGCATAGGTCCAGCTGTAGGCGCCGGTGTGCTGCTCGAGTTGGGTGGCACCGTGCAGTGCGGTGCGATGGCCGCGGCCGGCCTGTACATGGCGGTCCACCAGTTCGGTGGCCACGTTCAGCGTGTCCGGGTAGTCGAGTTCGGGCTGGTCGGCGATGAACACCGGCCATTGGTCCTTGGGCGGCAACCGGTCGCGTGTGAAGGTGTCGGTGTGACTGCTGGGCAGCAGCTCGTTCCAGTTCTTCATGTCTCCTCCGGCTTCAGGTCATCGGGCGGGCCAGGGTGATCAGCCCTTGAGCACGTCCTTGCCAATGATCAGTTGCTGCACCTCGGTGGCGCCTTCATAGATGCGCAGCGCCCGAATCTCGCGGTACAGCGACTCCACGATGTGCCCCTTCCTGACACCCATGCCGCCGTGCATCTGCACCGCCATGTCGATGATCTGCTGCGCGTTTTCCGTGGCGGTCATCTTGGCCATCGCGGCCTCGCGGGTGATGCGCTGGCCCTGGTCACGCAGCCAGGCCGCGCGGTAGGTCAGCAGCATGGCGGCGTCCAGCAGCGTGGCCATCTGCGCGATCTTGGTCTGCGTGATCTGGAAGTCACCCAGGCGCTGGCCGAACATCTCGCGCGAACGCGCCCAGGCGATGGCTTCGTGCAGGGCCCTGCGGCCAAATCCCAGTGCGGCCGCCGCCACCGACGTGCGAAACACATCCAGCGTGGCCATGGCCACCTTGAAGCCTTGTGCGGCCTCGCCGATGCGACGGTTGGCCGGCACGTGGCAGCCGTCGAACCTCAGCGTGGCCAAGGGGTGTGGTGCCACCACGTCGATGCGCTCTTCGATCGACAGGCCGGGTGTTCCGGCATCGACGATGAAGGCGGTGATCCCGCGTGCGCCCGCTTGCTCGCCGGTGCGGGCGAACACCACATAGAAGTCGGCGATGCCGCCGTTGCTGATCCAAGTCTTGCGGCCATTGAGCACATAGCCGTCGGCGCTGGGCGTGGCGCTGCACTGCATGGCCGCCACGTCCGAGCCGGCCTCGGGTTCGCTCAGCGCGAAGGCCGACAGGGCCTGGCCCGAGGCCACACGCGGCAGGTAATGCTGCTTTTGCTCGGCCGTGCCGAACAGGCTGATGGCGCCGGTGCCCAGCCCTTGCATGGCAAATGCGAAATCCGACAGGCCGTTGTGGAAGGCCAGGGTCTCGCGCAGCAGGCACAGCTGCCGCGTGTCGATGGCGTCTGAGGCGGCGCCATAGGCCGTGCCGGCCACCGCATGGCGCAGCCAACCGCCGCTGCCCAACAGACGCACCAGGCGCACGCACTCGGCATCCACCGCATCGCGGCTTTCGTCGTGGTGGGCATGCGCCAGGTGCAGGCCGCACCAGTCGTCCAGCCGCGCCTTGAACGCGCGGTGCGCGTCGTCGAAGAAGGGCCAATCGATTGGCGCAGGGTGAGCCGACATCTCAATCCCCCTGGAACACCGGCGTCTGCTTGGCCACAAAGGCGTGGTAGGCGCGGTGGAAATCATTGGTGGCCATGCAGATGGCTTGGGCCTGCGCCTCGGCCTCGATGGCCTCGTCCACACCCATGTTCCATTCCTGCTGCAGCATCTTCTTGGTCATGCCATTGGCAAAGGTCGGCCCGGCGGCAATCTGCGCGGCCAAGGCCTGTGCGTCGGCCAGCACGGTTTCGGGCGTGCACAGGCGGTTGTAGAACCCCCAGCGTTCGGCCTCTTCGGCGCCCAGGCCGCGTCCGGTGTACAGCAGTTCACTGGCGCGGCCCTGGCCCACGATGCGCGGCAGCAGGGCGCAGGCGCCCATGTCGCAACCGGCCAGGCCCACCTTGTTGAACAGGAAGTAGGTCTTGCTGCGGGCGCTGCCGTAGCGCAGGTCTGAGGCCATCGCGATGATGGCGCCGGCCCCGGCGCACACGCCGTCGATGGCGGCGATGATGGGTTGCGGGCAGGCGCGCATGGCCTTGACCAGATCGCCCGTCATGCGGGTGAAGGCCAGCAGGCCGGGCATGTCGAGTTGGGTCAGCGGCCCGATGATCTCGTGCACATCCCCGCCCGAGCAGAAGTTGCCGCCTTCGCCCGTGATGACCACCGCGTGGATGTCGGGGGCATAGGCCAGGGCCCGGAAGAAGTCGCGCAATTCGGCATAGGAGTCGAAGGACAGCGGGTTCTTGCGCTCAGGCCGGTTCAGGCTCACGGTGGCCACGCCCTGGTGCACGCTCAGCAGGAAGTGCTCGGGCCGATGGTCGGCCATCGGTTTGTCGTGGCGCGGCAGCGTGTGCGGCTGGCCCGGGAGGTAGCGCTGGTTCATGGGGTCTCCTTGTGGTGTTCGATCTGGCCGCGCTTGAGGGTGCCCAGCAGTTTGTGAAGTTGCTCCTGCTGTCGCTCGCTCAAGGGGCTCAGCAGTTCCACCACCCAGCCTTCGTGGGCCTGGGCCATGGCGGCAAACGCCTTGCGCCCCGCGGGCGTGAGGCTGACGCGAAAGGCGCGCCGGTCACCGGCCAGGCTCAGGCGCTGAACCAGCGCTTCCTTTTCCAGCTGGTCCACGATGGCGGTCACATTGCCACCGGTGACCATCATGCGGCGCGAGACTTCGCCCATCGACAGGCCCTCGGGCTCGCGTTCCAGCTGGGCCATCAAGTCGAATCGCGGCAGCGTGATGCCGAACTGCTCGCGCAGCCGCTGGCGGATCGTGTCTTCGATGCGGGTGGTGGCCGACAGCAGCCGCAGCCACAGGCGCAGCGAGGCATGGTGGTCCTCGTGGGCCCGCACCTCCATGTCGACGGTCGAGGCGGAATTCAGCACCTCAGTCACCTTTGGTGGCGGTTTGCAGTGCACGCTCACGCGCGAAGGCCGCTTCAAGCTGCGGCTTGCCCGACACATACGGCTGTGGCCAGGCCAATGCGGTGTAGCCGATGCGCGCGGCCTCGGTCAGCGTCCAGGCGGGGTTGGCCAGGTGCGGGCGCGCCACGGCGCACAGGTCGGCGCGCCCAGCGGCCAGGATGCTGTTGACGTGGTCGGCCTCGGATATCGCGCCCACGGCGATGGTCGCAATGCCCGCTTCCTGCCGGATGCGGTCGGCAAATGGGGTTTGGTACATGCGGCCGTAGGTGGGCTTTTGTTGGGCGCTGACCTGGCCCGAGGAGCAATCGATCATGTCGGCGCCGGCGGCCTTGAAGGCGCGGGCGATTTCAACCGCATCGGCCGGGGTGATGCCGCCCTGCACCCAGTCGTGTGCCGAGATGCGAACCGACATCGGCAGTGCCTCTGGCCAGGCCGCGCGCACCGCAGCGAAGACCTCCAGCGGGTAGCGCAGGCGGTTTTCCAGCGATCCGCCGTAGGCATCGGTTCGGTGGTTGGTCAGCGGGCTGATGAAGCTTGACAGCAGGTAGCCGTGGGCGCAGTGCAACTCCAGCCAGTCGAATCCCGCCTCGACCGCACGGCGCGTGCTGGCCACGAAATCGGCGGTGACGCGGCCCATGTCTTCGCGGGTCATGGCGCGCGGCACGATGCCGTGCGGCAGATAGGGTTGCGCCGAGGCGGCCAGCAAGGGCCAATTGCCTTCCGGGTCATCGGCTGCCATCGGCTCGTCCATACCGGCGCCTTGCCAGGGGCGGCAGGTCGATCCCTTGGGCCCTGCATGACCGATCTGCAGGCCGATCTTCGCGTCGGACTGCGTATGCACCCAGTCGGTGATGCGCTTGAAGTCGGCGGTCTGCGTGGCGTTCCACAAACCTGGGCAGCCGTGGGTGATGCGCCCGTCGTGGCTGGGGGCCGTCATCTCCACCATCACCAGGCCCGCACCGCCCATGGCACGTGCGCCCAGGTGCACCAGGTGGTAGTCGCCCGCACGGCCATCCACCGCCTTGTACTGCGCCATGGGTGAGACCACCACGCGGTTCTTCAGCGTGACCGAGCGCAGCGTGTAGGGCGTGAACATCGGTGGCCGCACGCCAGGCGTGGCCGTGCGCCCGGCAAACCAGGCCTCATACCCTTCGAGCCACGCTTTGTCGCGCAGGCGCAGGTTCTCGTGGCTGATGCGCTGGCTGCGCGTGAGCATCGAGTACATGAACTGCTCGGGCGGCAGCTGGTCGGCATAGCGCTCGCCCACCACCTCGAACCACTCCATCGCATTCCAGGCGGCGTTCTGCAGGCGTATCACGTCGATCTCACGCACGGCCTGGTACTGCTGCAGCACCTTCGGAATGCGCTCGGCCGTGTCGCCCAGGGCCTTGAACTGGCGCACCAGCTCGATGGCGTCCTCCAGTGCCAGCTTGGTGCCGGATCCGATGGCGAAGTGCGCGGTGTGCACGGCGTCACCCATCAGCACCACATGGCTGTTGCCGTTGAAGTGCGACCAATTCGCACACTTGACGCGCTGGAAGTTCAGCCAGGCCGAGCCGCGCAGGTGGCGGGCATTGGTCATCAGCCGGTGGCCTTGCAGGTTCTGGGCAAACAGCTTTTCGCAGAAATCGATCGACTGTTGAGAGTCGGCCTTGTCCAGGCCGTGGGCCAGCCATACGTGTTCAGGGCACTCGACGATGAAGGTGGAGGTCTCTTCGTCGAACTTGTAGACATGGGCCTGAAACCAACCGTGCTCGGTCTTTTCGAACAAGAAGGTGAAGGCGTCGTACAGGCGTTTGGTGCCCAGCCAGATGTAGCGGTTGGGCCGGGTGACGATGTCGGGCTGGAAGACTTCAGGCCTGCGGCTGCGCACCTTCGAATTGACGCCGTCGCTGGCGATGATCAGGTCGGCGTCGGGGTAGTCGAGGTCGGAGTCGGCGTCCTGCTCGAACAGCAGCTTGACGCCCAGCTGTTCGCAGCGCGCTTGCAGGATGTTGAGCAGCTTCTTTCGGCCGATGCCCACGAAGCCGTGCCCGCCGGATCGGATTACGCGGCCCTTGAAGTGCAGCTCGATGTCGTCCCAGTGGTTGAAAGCTTGCTGTACTTCGTTGGCGGTGTCGATATCCCACTGGCGCATGTTGTCCAGCGTCTGATCGGAAAACACCACGCCCCAGCCGAAGGTGTCGTAGGGCTTGTTGCGTTCGACCACTGTGATGTCATGGTGCGGGCCCAGCTTTTTCATCAGCAAGGCGAAGTACAGCCCCGCGGGCCCGCCCCCGATACAGACGATCTTCATCCTGGCCTTTCGCTTGTGTTTGCTGGTCTCTGCTTGTATTTCAGTCTTGCATATTTCAAGATTCAAATAAATTGTGGGCTGTCTCGCGCGCTAGGGCATGAGGGCATACCCTGCACATCACCCGCTGGCCGGGCTGCGCCGGAGCGATGCGCCGCCATGCGCTTGCCGGCAGACTTTTCCCGGGCGTGGTAACCTGCGGGGTTCAGCGTGGCGCGATAGCAAAGCGGTTATGCCCCGGATTGCAAATCCGGTTAGGGCGGTTCGACTCCGCCTCGCGCCTCCAAAGAAACCAACGACTTAGCCCGGCCTCACCGCTGGGCTTTGTTGTTCTTGGGCTCCATCTAGCCGCGATTCAGCCTCCGATATTTACAAAACATTGGCATATGTTGACATATAATATATAAATGTAATACCCTTGGTTCATGAAAGAGTCTTCCACCTCGACGGCGTCGCCACTGAAGGGCCTGATGCGCACCCGTGACCTGGAAGCGAAAGGCTGGAACCGTGTCAGCATTGGGGCAATGGTGCAGCGAGGTGAACTCCTCAAGCTGGGTCGCGGCGTCTACGCGCCTTCCGACTACGCCCCAACCGAGGAGTCATCTCTGGCCCAGGTGGCCATCAAGTGTCCGCATTCGGTGTTCTGCCTGCTTACCGCACTCAAGCTGCATGGACTGACAACCCAGAACCCGCATGAGGTTTGGATCGCTATTGATCACAAGGCCAACGCACCCAAGATGGACTACCCGCCGCTGCGAGTCGTTCGGTTTTCGGGTGACGCGCTAACGCATGGCTTCGACCCGATTGTCGTAGACGGGATTGTTCAAGCGAACGTGACCAACATGGCCAAGACGATCGCTGACTGCTTCAAGTTTCGCAACAAGATCGGACTGGATGTGGCCATCGAAGCGCTGCGTGAGGCACTCAATGCCAAGCGGGTCACGATGGATGAGCTGCATCATCACGCCAAGATCTGCCGAGTTGACAAGGTCATGCGACCGTACATGGAAGCACTGGCGTGAGTCGCAATCTGGCTGACTCCGCTGATGGCGGAGTGAAGTCCGACGGCGTGGAAAAAAGTGAATCAACGTCAACAAAACCTATGGATCAAGGCCCACTCACCGACAAGGAGCTCGAGGATCTCGACAACTTCTTGCTGAATGCCGATCTCGAAAACAGCATGGATGTTTCCATGCTCGATGGCTTTTTGACGGCTGTGGTCAGTGGGCCTACGCTGATTCTTCCGAGCCAATGGCTGCCATGGGTCTGGGATTGCGAGGAAGGCAAGCAGTCCATTCGCTTCAAGAGTGCCAAGCAAGCCCAGCGCATCACGGGCCTGATCCTCAAGCACATGAACGATCTGACATCGACCCTAGTGCGGTACGCCGATGAATACGAACCGGTGTTGATGGAGAACCCAAACGAGGGTGATCCGATTCCGATCATCGATGAATGGTGCTGCGGCTACATGAAGGGCGTGATGTTGGACTACGCCGGTTGGCTTCCGCTGCTGACCGCAGCCGACAAGCCGCTGCACAGCATTTGGCTGTACGGGACTCCGGACGGTTGGGAACAGTTGTCCCAACAAGCCCCGAATCTTGAACAGCACAGGTGCACCGCAGACGGCCTCGCCGATGTCGCGCGCCTAGCGCATGCGTACTGGCTCGCTCGACGCCTAGTGAAGTAGTGCCAAGTGAGTCCCGAACGTTTGCCCTCCTGCCTCCCGAGACGCTTCCCACCCCAGGGCGCGGGAGCTCACAGCCTCAAATCCGCCGCTTCCGCGGGCAGCACATACTTCAAGTCATACACCAGCGCGTGGGGCTTGCCCAGCTTGCGAATCGCCACGGGCCCCATC
>JBEAWD010000275.1:0-3270 GCA_041160585.1 Pseudomonadota bacterium
TCGCGCCCGGTTCCCGGCCACCGCATCCCATCCTTCCCTGGAGGAACTTGCCGCCGCCATGGGGCTGAGCCCCAGCCACCTGCAGCGTGTGTTCCAGGAATGGGCCGGCGTGTCGCCCAAGCGCTTCCTGCAGTTCCTCAGCAAGGAGCGCGCGTTGGCTGAACTGCGCGCAGGCGCCAGCGTGCTGGAAGCCGCACACGGTGCGGGCCTCAGCGGTTCCGGCCGCCTGCATGATCTGCTCATCACCTGGGAGGCCATGACCCCTGGAGAAGCGCGGCAGGGCGGTGCGGGCCTCACGCTGCGCTGGGGTTGGGCGCTCACGCCGGTGGGTTGGGGTTTGGCGGCGTTGGCCCCGCGCGGCCTTTGTCACCTCAGCCTGGGTGACTCGCCGCACGAGGCCCAGGAACGAGAGATGCAGGAACTCTGGCCCGCCGCGCAGTGGCTGCGTGACGACGCGGCCATCGCCGCCGTCGTCGCCCAGGCCTTCAGTGATCAACCGCGCGCCCAGCTGCTCCTGCGGGGGTCCCCCTTCCAGCTCAAGGTGTGGGAGGCCCTCATCCGCACCGAACCCGCTCAGGTGCTGTCGTATTCCGATCTGGCCCGCCGTTGCGGCTCACCCAAGGCCGTCCGCGCAGTGGGCACGGCCATGGCCGCCAACACGGTGGCGGTGCTGGTGCCCTGCCACCGCGTCATCCGCGAATCGGCTGAAGTGGGCCATTACCGCTGGGGCCCTGTGCGCAAGCAGGCCCTGCAGGCCTGGGAGGCCCGCGAGCGGCTCAAGCCCTGAGCTGTACCCGCCGCAACCACAGCAGGGCCGCCGCCATCAAGGCCAGCGGCACCAAGGCCCCCAGGTTCATCGATGTCCAGCCCCCAGTCGTCACCAAGGCGCCTGAACTGAAGGACGTCACCGTCATCGTGGCGTAGACGCAAAAGTCCAGTGCCGCCTGTGCGCGGGTCTTCTCCTCCGGCGCCCAGGCCTTGGTGGCCAGGGTGCTGCCGCCGACGTACAGGAAATTCCAACCCACCCCCAGCGCCAGCAGGGCCCAGAAGAAGTGCATCACGTCTTCGCCCGACAGGGCTACCGCCACGCACAGCAGATTCAGCCCCAGCCCGGCCGTCATCACCGGCAGCACGCCGTAGCGCTTGATCAACTTGCCCGTGAAGAAGCTCGGCACGAACATGCCCAGCACATGCCACTCCAGCACGAAGGCCGCTTCCTTGAACGGGTGAGAGCACTGCGACATCGCAATCGGTGTGGCCGCCATCAGCAGGTTCATGATGCCGTAGCCGATGGCGCAGCCGGCCGCCGCAATGATGAACACCGGCTGCCGCACGATCTCACTCATGGGCCGCCCCTGCGCAGCCGTCTGCCCCTGACCGGGCAGTGTCGGGAATGGAATCCGCGACATCACCAGCAGGCCCAACAACCCCACGCCCATGAGCGCCACATAAGCCCCCGCAAAGGGTGCCTCGGCCAGCGCATCGCGCGCGCCTGACGCCAAATTGGGCCCGGCCACCGCCCCCAGGATGCCCCCGGCCAACACCCACGAGATGGCCTTTTCCTTGTGTGACTCCTGTTCCAGCTCCACCGCCGCAAAGCGGTACAACGCGCCGTTGGCGTTGTAGTAGCCCGCAGCCAAGGTGGCCAGGTTCAGCAGCCAGAAGTCGCGTGTCATGGCGGCCCAGGCGCAGGCTGCTGCGCTGGCAATCGCCACCACCAGGCCGATCATGAAGGTCTTCTGCCGCCCATATTGACGCTGATGCCGGGCCACCAGGCCCGTGGCCAGCGCGCCTCCGGCCACATAGCCCGTCACCGGCAGCGTGGCCATCCAGCCCACGGGCGCCAGGGCAAAGCCCACCAGCCCGTTGATGGCGATGAAGGTCACGTTGTTCGTCATGAACAAGCCCTGGCAGAAGACCAGGAGCATCAGGCGGGGGTTCACGGTGCGGCCCGGGAAGAGGGGTGTAGAGCGCCCAGGGCCGCCAGGGCCGCCAGGGGTGCGGTGTCGGCGCGTAGGGTGCGTGGGCCCAGGCTCACCGGGCGGTAGCCGGCGTGAGTGGCCTGTTCCTGCTCGGCCGGTGAAAGCCCACCCTCCGGGCCACTGAGAAGCAATATGTGAGTACCTGCTCCCGTTTCTACACCTCGTGAGCATTGAGTCCATGCATCCTGCAGTGCCAGTGCCGAGGACGCCAGGCTCAAAGCCCAGCGCGTGCTCACGCCGGCCCACCCCGTGTCACCGCCGGTCTCGCCATGGCCGGCCATCAGGGCCTCCAGGGTCTGAACCGCATGCACCCTCGGCACCCGGTTGCGCCCGCTTTGTTCGCAGGCCGCCACCGCCACCGCCTGCCAATGCGCCACGCGCTTGGCTGCTCGGTCGCCACCCAAGCGCAGCACCGACCGCTCGCTCATCAGGGGCGCGATGCCGAACACGCCCAACTCGGTGGCCTTTTCCACCAGGTCGTCCATGCGGTCGTTGGCGGGCATGCACACGGCCAGCGTCACCCGCAGCCCCAACTCGCGCTCTACCCCTTCGTGGGTTTGCAGCACCACACGCACGCCGCTGCGTGTCATGGCGCTCACCTGGGCCTGCCACTGCCCGCCGTGCCCATCGAACACGGTCAGCTCAGAACCGGGCTGCAGGCGCAGCACCTGCACATGGCGGGCGGCCACCGGCGGCAGGTCCAATTCGGTGCCGCTGGCCCAGGCGGGTGCATCCAGCGGGCGCTCAATGAAAAGTCGTGGGCTCATGGGGCGTTACAACCCCGATCATGCACCAGGCCAAGCCCTCAGCCCTTTTGCAGGCCCTGCAAAGCCACCGACACGATTTCGCGGCTCATGGGTGAGGCCACCTCGGCCAGAAAACGCGGAAAGTCCACGTGCGCCTGATCGTCCGCGCGGTCGGACACCGTGCGCAGCACGGCACACGGCACGCCATAGGCCGTACACACCTGTGCCATGGCCGCGCCTTCCATCTCCACCGCCAGTGCCTGCGGCAGGCGCTCGCGCAGGGCCGCGCTTTCGGCGGACGTCGATACGAAGCGGTCGCCGCTGATCACCAGGCCCTCATGCACGCGGGGCGCGCCCAAGCCAAACGACGCCACCGCGGCAGGCGGCCGCTGCACCACCGTCCTCGCCGCCTGGCAAAGCGCTTGGCTCAGCCGGGCATCGGCGGGCAACTCGTCCAGCCGCAGATCGGGAATCTGGTGCCGTGGAAACAGCGGGGACGCGTCCATGTCGTGTTGCAGCAGCGTGCGCGCCACCACCACATC
>JBEAWD010000304.1:0-2714 GCA_041160585.1 Pseudomonadota bacterium
TTGCCGGCGTCCTTGGCGCCACCCTCGCCCTTGCAGGCGATGTAGTCGTCGAACGCGATGGTCTGTGCGCGGATGAAACCACGCTCGAAATCGGTGTGGATCACGCCGGCGGCCTGCGGGGCGGTGGCACCAATCGGCACCGTCCAGGCGCGCACCTCCTTCACGCCCGCAGTGAAATAGGTCTGCAGGCCCAGCAGCTTGAAGCCCGCGCGAATCAAGCGGTTCAGGCCGGGTTCGTCCTGGCCCATCTCGGCCAGGAACAGTTGCCGGTCTTCGTCGCTCATGTCGGCCAGGTCAGCTTCCGTTTTGGCGCAAATGGCCACCACCGGCGCGTTCTGCTTGGCGGCGTACTCCTTCAGGCGGTCCAGGAAGGGGTTGTTCTCGAAGCCGTCCTCGCTCACATTGCCCACGAACATGGCCGGCTTGGCCGTGATCAGGCACAGGGGCTTGAGCACCACGCGCTCTTCCTTGCTGAAGTCGATGCCGCGCACCGGCAGGCCCTGGTTGAGCGCGGCCTCGCACTTCTTGAGCACCTCCACGATGCGCAAGGCTTCCTTGTCGCCGCCGGCCTTGGCCACCTTGGTGTAGCGCTGCAGGCCCTTTTCCACGGTGGAAAGGTCGGCCAGGCACAGTTCGGTCTGAATGACCTCGATGTCGGCGATGGGGTCGACCTTGCCGGCCACGTGGATCACGTTGGGGTCTTCGAAGCAGCGCACCACGTTGACGATGGCGTCGGTCTCGCGGATGTGCGACAGGAACTGGTTGCCCAGGCCTTCGCCCTTGGAGGCACCGGCCACCAGGCCGGCGATGTCCACGAATTCGACGATGGCCGACACGACCTTCTCGGGCTTCACGATCGCTGCCAGTTGCGCCAGGCGAGGGTCGGGCACCTCCACCACGCCCACATTGGGCTCGATGGTGCAGAAGGGGTAGTTCTCGGCGGCGATGCCGGCCTTGGTCAGGGCATTGAAGAGGGTGGACTTGCCGACGTTGGGCAGGCCGACGATGCCGCACTGGAGGCTCATGGGAAATCCTGTAGGGTGGTGGCCGCGGCAGGGTGCGCCAATGGAAGCGAAAGGCGCCGGATGGCGGCTGCGGAAAACCCTTGATTCTAGGTGCGGGGCAGGCGCAGGCCCAAGGCCAAGACGCTGCCGCCCAGCGCCATTGCCACGCCGGCCAGGGTCCACAGCGTGGGCACATAGCCTTCGAGCGTGGTGCTCACGATCAGGGCCAGCACCGGCGTGGCCACGCCCACGGTGGAGGCGGGCCCAGGCCCCAGGCGCTGTTGCAAGCCCAGGAAGCAGGCGAATGCGATGGCGGATCCTGCGATCGACAGGTACAGCAGCGAGGCCCACCAGGCCGCGCTCAGGCGGCTCGGCGGCCAGGGCAGGGGAATGCCTTGGGCCACGGCCAGTGCGGCGCTCAGCAGGGCGCCTGCGCCCATGCCCCAGGCAATGGTGGACCAGAAGGGCAGGCCCTGCGCGCGGTTGCGCGAGCTGGCCAGGCTGCCCACGCTGGACAGCAGCACCGCCCCCACCGTCAACAGCAGGCCCAGGCCGGTTTCGCCCTTGGCGTCAGACCGCGCCAATTCCGGCATGAAGATGAGCACCACGCCCACCGCCCCCATCGTGCCGCCGAACAGGAAGCGCCGGGTCAGCGGCGTCTTCCAAATGAGGTGCGACGCCACCCCGTTTAGAATGGGCGACAGGCTGTAGCCGATGGCCACCAGGCCCGAGGGCACATGGTGCTCCGCCTCGTACACGCACAGGTAGGACAGGCTGTACATGAAGAGGCCCTGGAAGGCCGCCAGCGCCAGCCCTCGCGGGCCGATCCACAGCCGCTCCGCGCGCAGCAGTGCCACGCCAGCGCAGAAGGCGCCGGCCAAGGCAAAGCGGATCGCCACGCCCCATACCACGGGCGTTTCGGCGATCTGGTAGACGATGGCGTGCCAGGTGGTGCCCCACACCAACACGGCCAGGGCGAACAGCTGCCAGGTGGGCAGCCGGGTCAAACACCAACCTCAGCGCGCACCCTATCGCCCACGCGCAGCGTGCAACCCTGGCCCTTGACCACCACCGCGTTCATGCCGAAGGCCACCGCGCCGCCAAGCCGCTCATGGCGGCGGTAGCCGTTGAGGATGTCGCTGATGTGGGTTTGCCGTTCGCTGGTGGCCGGGTTCACATCCGGAATCGGGCAGCGCGGGCAGGGTTTGGTCAGGGCCAGCTCCACCGGGCCTTGCGCGGTGTCGATGTGCAGGCGGCTCAGGTGGTCCTCGCCATGCGGCGTGTCCACACCGGTCAGTACGATGTTGGGCCGAAAGCGCTCCAGGCCCACGGCCTCGTGACCAGCGGCCTGGAGGCGGCGGTTGAATTCATCCAGCGAGGCCTGACTCAGCACCAGCAGCGGAAAACCATCGGTGAAGGTGTTGAGCGCCTGAACCCCCGCGCTGTAGCGTGCCTCGGACGTACGCCGCGCTTCGCTGTCAAAGGCGGCCAAGCGCAGGCCCTTGACGCCCAGGAAGTCACGGCACCACTGGGCGGCCAGGTCGCCCATGTCGAAGGCCGGCATCTCGTCGTTCCATACCCGCACCCGCATTTCGCCTTCGGCCCCGTCCAGCCGCAGGTGCAGGGGCAGCATGCCTGGGGCACGCAGCACCAATTCGCTGTGCCGCAGTTCCGGCTGAATCTGCACCATGCGGGGCAGTTCGCGCTGGC
>JBEAWD010000306.1:0-10904 GCA_041160585.1 Pseudomonadota bacterium
GGAATGGCATCTTGCTTGATACCGAAGGCAGGCACCATGAAGGCATGGATCACGTCGTTGGCAGTGGTGATGATGCGGATCTTCTTGTCGACAGGCACCACCAGCGCGTTGTCGACCTTGAGCAGGTAGTTGTCGATCGGTTGGTCCGCCTTGGGCCCGCCGGCATCGGACATCGCGCGGTGCACGGGATCGAGCGAAGAGATGAATCCTATGCCCTCGCCTTCGCCCTTCAGGTAGTCGTATCCCCACTTCCACTGCATGCCGGTGGCCTTGATGGTGATGTCGGCATTGGTCGTGTCCTTCATGGCCACGACGCCACGGGTAGCCATGGCGCCCATGCCGATCACGATGATGAAGGGCACGACCGTCCAGGCGATTTCCACCGCCACGCTTTCGTGGAACTGGGCCGGCTTGTGACCCAAGGACTTGCGGTGCTTGAAGATCGAATAGAACATCACACCGAAGACGGCCACGAAGATGACCAGGCAGATCACCATCATGGCGATGTGCAGGCTGGACACGTCTGCCGCGATGCGGGTGACCGCGGGGTGCAGGTTCAGCTGGTTGACGGCCGGGCCGCCAGGCAGGTCGTTCACGGCAGCCGCAACCGCGGCCGATGTGCCCGACAGGGCGGCCAGTGCGAGCGCGGCACGGCGTGCCAGCGTAGCGAAATGGTGATCCATCTTCATCATCGTCACTTCAGTTCAAAACTTCTTCAGGGGCTGCGGGTGCGGATTGCACACGCAGCGCCTGACGCAACTCCCGCGCCAGACTCTGGCGCCACTCGGGCCGCAGGTAGCGGCCCACGAATGTCTTGCGGCCCGCGCCGGACAATTCCAGCAGCGAGCCCTGCCCTTGTGCAGGTTCGACGCGCAGCCAATCCGCACGGAATTCGGCCCGTTCGACACGGTTGCCGAAGTGGTGCTCCACCGCGAGCGTCGAGTTCTTCAAGGTGATGGTCTCGTGGTCGGCCGCATGGCGCGCATAGATCAGCAGCGCCACGCCCAGGAGCAAGAGTTCCAACCCCGCAAAGTACAGAACGGGCACGGCGCCGAACCAAGCGAACACGGAGGCGATCGAAAGCGACACCAGGCAAATCGCGGAATATGCCGCCAACACCTGACGCGGAGCCAACGAGCAGTTGCGGCGCATCACCCAACGCAGGCCACTGCCGGTTTGGTCGTCCAAAGGTGCGGCCCGCCAGGGTGGGCCCAAGGCGGCCACCCCCTGAAGGTTCAGCGATGCGGAATTCAGTGTCATGTCGTACTGCGTGCCCGTCAGGGTCGACCGTTTGACAGCGGCTCAAGACCCCCTTTGGGCGGGCCGCAGTGTACTCCAGTGAGCCGGGAGAACCCGAATACCCTCTCGGCTTTCTAGCGTGTTCGGCGGGCGGACTGCACCATGTGGCGCATGTCCTGCAGTGAGACGGTGGACACGGTGTCCATGCGGGGCCGCGGCGGGGGCCGGAAGGCGTGGCCGTAGACGATCTCGAAGGTCAGCGCAATCCGCCCATCGGGGCCAGCCAGGTCGTGCAGGGCCGCTTTCATGCGTGCCTTCCATCGTGGGGTGCGGCACCCGGGGTGGCGGCCCGGGTGGGCATTGCGGCCCAGGGTGCGCAACTCGGCCAGTGCCGCGTCGGCATCGGCCCAGGTCAGCTTCAGGGTTTCCTGGTCCATGACGGGATCGGCAAATCCGGCAGCCACCAGGTCGTCGCCCCAATCGTGCATGTCACGAAAGGCCTGGGCCGGCGGGCCCCAGCCGAACGCTTCCCACAGGCCACGCAATTCGCGCAGGGTGTCGGGCCCGAAGGTGCTGAACATCAGGAATCCGTCGACCGCCAGGGCGGCATGCCAGTGTTGCAGGAGGCGATGGGGGTAGGGATCGGCGTGCAGGCCCAGGTTGGACCAGACGAGTTGGCCATGGCCTGCCGGCACGTCCTGCCCAGTAGGCCGGGCCCGCTGGCGCCAGGAGCATGAGCCTGCGCGTGGGCGCTGGGTCGGGCCGTCGATGGCCCAAAGAGGCGACGCCCCAGGGCCCTCAGACGACCACCCGTGGCACCGCTCGGGCCCTCCCCTGGAGGCGGGTTCACGGGTGGCAGCCCAGCCGCACTGGCCGCCACCGGCACCCACCGTGCACCGGGGTAGGCGGCCTGCAGCACCGAGCGTGACTGCCCCGCCCTGGCTTCCCACTCCAGCACCACCCTAGGCTGCGCGCGGATGACGCAAAGGCGATCCCCCAAGCGACGGGCCACCTCCTGATGCAACCAGGGCAGCGCGCCGCCACGGACCCAACCTTCGGCCGTTCGGGCCCAGGCCTGGGCGCACAAGGGCGCCCCCTCCCCCGAAGGGTGTTCTGCAGGGGAGTCAGGGCTCACGGACATGGGCCGGTCAGTATATTGAGCCGCATGGGATGGGCCCTGCCGATGCGCTGCCTGCTGTGCCTGGAATGGGCGACACAGGCCTTGTGCGGTGCCTGCCTGCGCCTGCATGGCGATGCGGGGATGCACGGCGCGCGGCCCCGGTGCCCGGGCTGCGGGCTGCGTCTGGCCCTGGGTGTTCACCGCTGTTCGGGCTGCGAGCGCCATCCCCCTGCGCATGGGCCGGTCACGGTGGCGGTGGACTACGCGCCGCCCTGGGACCGGGTGCTGCTGCAGTTCAAGTTCGGTGCGCGGCCCGAGTGGGGGGCAGCGCTGGCGCTGTTGATGGCGCAGGGCAACCGACCGGGCCAGGTGGCACCCACCCACGCGCGGCCAGCCGTGGCGACGTTGGCCGCCTTCGACTCCGGGGTTACACGCCTGGTGCCGGTGCCCTTGTCGCCCGAACGCCTGGCCCTGCGCGGCTACAACCAAGCCTGGGAACTGGCTCGACCCTTGGCACGGCGATTGGGCATCGCGGCCAGGGCCGATGTGCTGACGCGCCCGGTGCACCTGGGCGGACAGGCACAGCAGGACCGCCAGGCGCGCCTGGCGCGCCTGCGCGGTGTTTTCCAAGTGACGCCACTGGGCAGGCCTTGGGTGATGGGGCAGCGGGTGGCGGTGGTGGACGACGTCTTGACCACGGGCGCCACCGTGGCAGAGGCCGCGCGCAGTCTGATGGCCGCCGGCGCGGCGGAGGTGCAGGTATGGGCCTTTGCCCGCACGCCGGCGCCCGATGAGGGTCCTTCCTGAGGTCTTCGCCCTGCACCACAATGCGCGCCCATGTTCCACATCGTCCTCGTCCACCCCGAGATCCCACCCAACACCGGCAACGTCATTCGGCTGGCCGCCAATACCGGCTGCACGCTGCACCTGATCGAGCCCCTGGGTTTTTCCATGGACAGCAAGCTGCTGCGCCGTGCAGGGCTCGACTATCACGAGACCGCACAAGTGCAGCGGCATGCCTCGTGGGATGCCTTCGAGGCTGAGCACCAGCCCGCGCCCGAGCGCTGTTTCGCGCTGAGCAGCAAGGCCAGCACAGTGCTGTCGGCGGTGCAGTGGCAAGCGGGGGATTGGATGGTCTTCGGCTGCGAAACCGCGGGGTTGCCGGCGGAGATCTCCGACCGGTTCGCGCCCGCGCAGCGCATCCGCTTGCCCATGCGCGAGGGCCAACGCAGCCTGAACCTGAGCAATGCGGTGGCGGTGACGGTGTTCGAGGCCTGGCGGCAGTTGGGCTACGCGGGCGGCGTGTAGGCTGGCCAAGCGCGGCCGCAGGCCACCACGCTGCTTTCAGCCCTCGGCGCGTGCCTCGCGCTGCAGCAGGTGTTGCACCACTTGCTGCGGCGTGAAACGGCCCTCGAGCAGGGCCACCACGGCATCGGTGATGGGCATGTCCACGCCTGCGGCCCGCGCCCGCTGCGCGATGGTGCGGGCGCTGTACACGCCTTCGGACACGTGCCCGAGCTCGGCCAGGATCTCGCCCGCCTGCTGCCCCCGCGCCAGGGCCAGGCCCACTCGGCGGTTGCGCGACAGATCGCCCGTGGCGGTGAGCACCAGATCGCCCAGGCCCGACAGACCCATGAAGGTTTCCGCGCGGGCGCCCAGGGCCAGGCCCAGTCGTGTGATTTCCGCCAAGCCGCGCGTGATCAGGGCCGCACGCGCATTGAGCCCGAGGCCCAGTCCATCACACACGCCCGTGGCGATGGCCATGACGTTCTTGACAGCGCCTCCCACCTCCACGCCCACCGGGTCGGTGCTGGTGTACACACGCAAAGCATCACCGTGAAAGGCGGCCACCGCCCGGTCGAGCACCGTGGGGTCGTGGCTGGCGGCCACCAGCGCGGTCGGTTGCGCACGCGCCACTTCGCCGGCAAAGCTGGGGCCTGAGAGCACGCCGTAGCGGCCCTGTGGGCGCACCTGTGGCGCCAGCTCATGCCCGGTCAGGCCGCTGCCGGCCTCCAGCCCCTTGCACAACCACAGCGCCGGCGTGTCGGCTGGGATGGTCTGCAGGGTCTCCCGAAGGGCTGACATCGGCGTGCCCACCACCACCAGGCCACCCTGCGCATGGGTCAGGGCTGCCTTGAGGTCGGCCGTGACCTGCAGGGCGTTCGGCAGGGTGATGCCCGGCAGGTAGCGGTCGTTGGTCCGCTCGCGCTGCATGTGCGCCGCCTGCTGCGCATCGCGCGCCCACAGCAGCACCGAGTGCCGCGCGGTGGCCTGCGCCGCCATCGCCGTGCCCCACGCACCGGCTCCCAAGACGGTGATCTTCATCGGTGCCTCGCCTGGGCGTGTGGGCAGGGTCAGGGTCAGGGTCAGGGGGTCAGTTGATCTGGCTGGCGGCCATTTGCTGCTGCTGGGCCTCAAACATGGCCTGGAAATTCACTTCGGTCAGCAGCACCGGCGGGAAACCGGCGCGGGTGCACACGTCGGAGACGATGGCGCGCAGGTAGGGATAGACCATGGTGGGGCAAGCCACACCAAGGATGACCTGCATTTGGTCAGAGGGGATGTTGCGCAGCTCGAAGATGCCGGCCTGCTTGGCTTCGATCAGGAAGACGGTGCGCTCGCTGGACTTGGCCGTGACCGTGGCCGTCACGCAGACCTCGAAGATGCCCTCCACCACGGGCTCGGCCGACACGGCCAAGCTGATGTCCACCTCAGGCTGGATGGCCTCGCCCAGGATCTGGGGCGAGTTGGGTTGCTCCAGCGACAGGTCCTTCAGGTAAAGGCGCTGGATCTGGAACACGGGGTTGGTGTCGGCGGCGCCGGTGTCGAGGTTCTGGTCGGACATGGTCGTACTCTGAAAATGGAATCGGCTGGACACGAAGCGCCAGCCGCAGGAGCCGGCAGTCCGCCTGGGCAGACTGCACGGTCGGGATTATGGGCCGTGACCCGGTAGGGGCCGCAGGGGCCCAGAAGGAGCCTTAAGCCGATGCCCCGAGCAGGGGCATGAGGCCGCCGCGCTGGTCCAGGGCGATCAGGTCGTCGCACCCCCCCACGTGGGTGTCGCCGATGAAGATCTGCGGCACGGTTCGCCGGCCGGTGACGCTCATCATGTGGTCACGCTGGGCAGGGTCGAGGTCGATGCGGATTTCCTCGATGGCCTCGACGCCACGCTGCTTGAGCAGGGCCTTGGCCCGCTGGCAGTAGGGGCAGACCTGGGTGGTGTACATCTTGACGGCAGGCATGACGGACTCGGCTGTTGTGCTGCACGAATTGTGTCGGGCCTTGGAAAACTCTGCAGGCCGCAGGGCCGGCCGGGCTCAGGCCGCCGTCTTCTCCACGGGCATCTGTGCCTCGCGCCAGGCGGCCATGCCGCCGTCGACGGTGACGGCCCGCTCGTAGCCCGCCTTGCGGAGCGTGGCCGCCGCTTTGGAGGCCCTGATGCCGCTGTCGCACATCAACAGCAGCGGTTGGGTCTTGTTGCCCGGCAGTGTGGCGGGCAAGGGTGTCTTGCCCAGTTCGTCGGCGGGAACGTGCTTCGAGCCGGTGGCGTGCCCCGCGGCAAAGGCGGCCGCGTCGCGGATGTCGATCAGCACGCCCTTCTCGCGGTTCATCAGCCGCACGGCCTCGGGCACCGAGACGGACTGCCCGCCGGCCTGCGCCCCGCGGATCGCAGGCCACAGCAGCAGGGCACCCGAGGTGAGGGCCGCCATGACGAGCACGACGTTGTCGATCAGGAATTCAAGCATGGGGAGAGCGTCCGGGCAAAACCCCGGATTATAAAATTCTCTGCATGAAGAAACTTGTGCTGATCCGCCACGGGGAATCGACGTGGAACCTTGAAAACCGATTCACCGGTTGGACGGACGTGCCCTTGACCCCCACAGGCGTGGCGCAAGCCCAGCAGGCAGGGCGCCTGCTGCGCGAGGCCGGGTATGAGTTTGATGTGGCCTACACCTCGGTGCTCAAGCGGGCCATCTGGACACTGTGGCATTGCCTGGACGGCATGGAGCGCACTTGGGTGCCGGTGCAGCACGACTGGCGCCTCAACGAGCGGCACTACGGCGGCCTGCAGGGCCTGAACAAGGCCGACATGGCCAAGCAATATGGCGAGGAGCAGGTGCTGATCTGGCGCCGCAGCTACGACGTGCCTCCGCCCACGCTGGGCGCCGACGACCCCCGCGGCCAGCGGCACGACCCTCGCTACGCGCGGCTGTCGCCCGAGCAGATTCCGCTGACGGAGTGCCTGAAGGACACCGTGGCCCGCGTGCTGCCGTGCTGGAACGAACGCATTGCCCCGGCCATCCGCAGCGGACAGCGTGTGGTGATCGCCGCGCACGGCAACAGCATCCGCGCGCTGGTCAAGTACCTCGACGGCATCGGCGACAGCGAGATCGTGGGCGTCAACATTCCCAACGGCGTGCCGCTGGTCTACGAGTTGGACGACGCCACGCTCAAGCCGATCCGCAGCTACTACCTCAACGACCCCCCGCCGCCCCACGCGGCCTGAGCTCCACTCCCTGGGGCGAAGTCGGCTGGCGAGGCCCGCCGACGCGCGCCGCCAGCGTCTATGCCATGAGGTATCGCGCCGTCAGGTGACGGCGGAAGTGCGCCGGGTTCAGCGGCTCGCCACTGGCGCGGCGGCAGAGTTCATCGGTGGTCCATCGGCTGCCTTGGCTCCAGATCCGTTCACGCAGCCAGTTGAACACGACGGACAACTCGCCCCGTGTGATGCGCTCATCCAGGTCAGGCACCTCACGGCGCAGGGTGGCGAACCACTGGGCGGCATACATCGCGCCCAGGGTGTAGCAGGGGAAATAGCCGAACAGGCCTTCAGGCCAGTGCACATCCTGCAGCGGGCCGTCGCGGAAGTTGCCGCGCGTGTCCAGCTGCAACAGATCGCGCATCTGTTCGTCCCACAGCGCCGGGATGTCCTCGGCCTCGATGTCGCCCTCCACCAAAGCGCGCTCGATCCCATAGCGCAGCAGAATGTGCGCGGGGTAGGTGACCTCGTCGGCCTCCACGCGGATGTGGCCGCGTTTGACGCGGGTGAGCAACCTGGCCAGGTTGCCCGATTCGAAGGCCGGCTGGTCGCCCAGGTGGTTGCGCACCAGGGGCGCGAGCAGGCCGACAAAGCCGGGGTGGCTGCCCAGCTGCATCTCGAAGGACAGGCTTTGGCTCTCGTGAATCGCCATCGACCGCGCCTGCGACACGGGCTGCTCGATCAGCTCACGAGGCCGGTTCTGCTCGTAGCGGCCATGGCCGGTTTCGTGCACCGTGCCCATGAGGCTGCCCAGGAAATCCTGCGTGGAAAAGCGCGTGGTCATGCGCACGTCTTCGGGCACACCGCCGCAAAAGGGATGGGTGCTGACGTCCAAGCGGCCCGCTTGGAAGTCGAAGTCGAGCAGCTTCATCACCGAGGCGCACAGGGCGCGCTGATGCTCCACATCGAAGGGGCCCAAGGGCTCGATCACCGGCTCAAGGGACTGGCGCTCGATCACGGTCTGGATCAGGCCGGGCAACCACTGCCGCAGATCGCCGAACACACGGTCCACCTCGGCGGTGGTCATGCCGGGCTCGAATCGGTCCATCAGGGCTTCGTAGCGGCCACCGCCCAGCTCTTCGGAAAGGCGCGCGGCTTCCTCGCGCCCCACGGCCACCACATCACGAAAGTTCTCCAGGAAACCCGCCCAGTCGTTGACCGGTCGCTGGCTTCGCCAAGCGTGCTCACAGCGCGAAGTGGCCAGGTGCCGGCGCTCCACGAGCGACTCGGGCAGGGCATTGGCCGCGCGCCAGTCGCGGCGGATCTCCCGCAGATTGGCCCGTTGCGCATCGGTGAGGTCTTCCTGCTCGGCCGCCTCCAGCGTGCGCGGCAGCGTGGCGTCGGTGCGCAGGCGGTGCGTGAGCGTGGCCAGTTCGGCCATGGCAGCGGCACGGGCTTCGTTGCCCTTGGGGGGCATGTTGGCGGCCTGATCCCAGCCGGCGATGGCGCCCAGGTGGTCCAAGCGGTGCAGGCGCGCATGCAGCGCCGTGAGCTGATCGTAGGAAGGCGTGGGGTGGTTCATGGGTGTGATTGTCACCAAGGCAATTCCTGGGGAAAGACCCACAGCAGGGCCGCGGTCATGATGGTGTAGCGCCCAAACTTGCCGATGGCCATGTACAGCGTGCAAGGCCACAACGGCAAGCGCATCCATCCCGCCACCGCGCACAGGGGATCGCCCACAAGGGGTAGCCAACTCAGCAGGCAAGCCTTGGGCCCAAAGCGGCGCAGCCACTGCAGGGCGCGATGCTCGACGGAGTCCTTTCCAGCCCCTTCAGCGCTCGTGCTCAAGCGCTGCACGGCTCCCTTGGCGCCGGCTCCCATCCACCATGACACCATGCCCCCCAGCGTGTTGCCCAAGGTGGCCACCAGCACCGCGGGCCAAAAGAGGCTTTCATTGAGCTTGACCAATCCGAACACCGCCGGCTCGGAACCCATGGGCAGCAGGGTGGCCGACATGAAGGCCACCACGAACACGGTACTCAGCCCGTAGCGCGGCAGGGCCAGCGCGCCCAGGAGGGAAAGGGTCCAGGCTTCCATGGGTTGCAAGCTTAATGTGCTTGCCCCGTACCCTGCCGAACCGCGTGGCTATACTGCTGCCTCATTTTTAAGCAGCCCAGCCCATCGTGTTTCCCTCTCCTACCCTTCGCTTGGGCGCCCACGAATTGCCAGGTCGGCTTTTTGTGGCACCGATGGCTGGGGTCACGGACAGGCCCTTTCGCATGCTGTGCAAGCGGCTGGGTGCCGCCTACGCCGTCAGCGAGATGGTGACGAGCAAGCGCGAACTGTGGAACACGCTCAAGACCTCACGCCGGGCCGACCACACGGGTGAGTCGGCGCCCATTGCCGTGCAGATCGCAGGCGTGGATCCGCTGGAGATGGCCGACGCGGCCCGTTACAACATCGACCGCGGCGCGCAGATCATCGACATCAACATGGGCTGCCCGGCCAAGAAGGTGTGCAATGTCTGGGCGGGATCGGCCCTGATGCAAAACGAAGCGCTGGCGCTGCAGATCGTGCAGGCGGTGGTGGCCGCCTGCGAGCCGCAGGGCGTGCCGGTCACACTGAAGATGCGCACCGGCTGGTGCCAGGCCGAACGCAATGCGCTGCGCCTGGCGCGTGCGGCCGAATCGGCCGGCATTGCCATGCTGACGGTGCACGGTCGCACGCGTGAGCAGGGCTACAAGGGTCAAGCTGAATACGACACCATCGCTGCGGTCAAGGCTGCGCTGTCGATTCCCGTGGTGGCCAATGGCGACATCGACAGCCCGGCCAAGGCCGCGGCCGTCTTGCGCCACACCGGCGCCGATGCATTGATGATCGGTCGTGCGGCGCAGGGTCGCCCTTGGATCTTTCGCGAGATTTCGCACGAACTCGAGACCGGCACGGCCTTGGCCCCGCCCCGCGTGGATGAGGTGCGCCGCTGGCTGCTGGAACACCTGCTGGACCACTACGGCCTGTACGGCGACTACATCGGGGTGCGCACGGCGCGCAAGCACATCGGCTGGGCCCTGTCGGATGTGGCCGGCGGACGCGACTTCATGCAGCACCTGAACACCGTCGAGAGCTGCGAGCTGCAGCACCGGCTGCTGGATGAGTGGCTGCAAGGCTACGCGCAACGGCATGTGAGCTGGCCCACCATTGCCGCATTGGCGGCCAACGATGAACGGATACGGCTGAGCGCATGAGCCAAAAGATGATCGACGACTGCGTGCGGCGCACGCTGGACCAGTACTTCCACGATCTGGGCAGCGAAGAGCCTGTGGGCCTTCACCACCTGATGGTGCGTTCGGTGGAGCGGCCCCTGCTGGAAAACGTGATGTCACGCGCCGAGGGCAACCAAAGCCTGGCCGCCCAGTGGCTGGGCATCAACCGCAACACCTTGCGGCGCAAGCTCTTGGAGCATGGGCTGACCGGCTCTTGAGCCCCTTATTGATGAACACCGGCCCGACGGGCCCCTGAACCATGACCACTGCCCTGCTCTCGGTGTCGGACAAGACCGGTATCGTCGAATTCGCCTCCGAGCTCCATCGCCTGGGCGTGAGGCTGCTGTCCACCGGCGGCACCGCCCTGCTGCTGGCCAAGTCCGGCCTGCCGGTCACCGAGGTGGCCGAACTCACAGGCTTTCCCGAGATGCTGGACGGCCGCGTCAAGACGCTGCACCCCACGATCCACGGCGGCCTGCTGGCCCGGCGTGACCTGCCCGCCCACGTGCAGGCCCTGCTGCAGCACGGCATCGCCCCCATCGACATCCTGTGCGTGAACCTCTACCCCTTCGAACAGACGGTGGCGCAGGACGGTTGCACCCTGGAAGACGCCATCGAGAACATCGACATCGGCGGACCTGCCATGGTGCGCAGCGCGGCCAAGAACTGGAAGGACGTGACGGTGCTGACCGACGCTTCCCAGTACGCGAGTGTTCTGGGCGAACTGCGCGCGCACGGCGCCACCCCGCCGGCCACGCGCTTTGCGCTGGCTGTGGCGGCCTTCAACCGCATCAGCAACTAC
>JBEAWD010000313.1:0-6732 GCA_041160585.1 Pseudomonadota bacterium
CCGCCGATGGCGGTGTAGATCTGTCGAATGTGCGGGTGGTCCTTCAGCAGCAGGCGCGCCTGCTGCTGAAGGACCACCCGCACATTCGACAGATCTACACCGCCATCGGCGGTGGGGCAGCGGGCAGCGACCCCTTCATGCCCGGCGGCGCGCCCGAGGCTCGCAAGGCCACTCTCACCCTGACGCTGACACCGCGATCGGAGCGTCCTGGCCTGCGCAAGCAGGTCCTCGAAGGCGAGATCCGGCAGCGCATGCAGCAGTTGCCGGGCGCGCGCGTCACGGTGGGCTTGGCGGGTGCCTCAGGGGAGAAGTACGTGATGGTGCTGGCGGGCGACGACGGCAATGCCCTGTCGACCGCCGCCCGCGACGTGGAGCGGGAACTGCGCAGCATCCCGGGCATCGGCAACGTCACCTCGTCTTCCAGCCTGGTGCGGCCTGAGCTGGTGATTCGTCCGAATTTTGCGGCGGCTGCCGATGCGGGCATCACCGCCGAGCAGTTGGCCGATACCTTGCGGGTTGCCACCGCGGGGGACTATGACCGCGCCGTGCCCAAGTTGAACCTGTCGCAGCGGCAAGTGCCCATCCTGGTGCGCCTGCCCGCGCAGGCCCGGCAGGACCCGAGCCTGTTGGCGCAGCTGCCGATACCCACGCCGCGGGGCCCTGTGCCCCTCGGCACCGTGGCCTCGATCACGCTGGAAGCCGGCCCCGCCCAGATCGACCGCTATGACCGCCGGCGCAACGTGAACCTCGATGTGGAGCTCAATGGGCAACCCCTGGGCGATGTGTCGGCCGCCGCTGAGAAACTGCCCAGCGTGCAGCAGTTGCCCGCAGGTGTGAGCCGATCCACCTTCGGCGATGCTGAAGTGATGGGCGAACTCTTCGAGAGCTTTGGTCTGGCCATGCTCACGGGGGTGCTGTGCATCTATATGGTGCTGGTGCTGCTGTTCGGGGGCTTCATGCAGCCGGTGACCATCTTGGCGGCATTGCCGCTGTCATTGGGCGGAGCATTCGTGGCCCTGCTGGCCACCAAGAGCGCGTTCTCGATGCCTTCGCTGATCGGCCTGATCATGCTGATGGGCATCGCCACGAAGAACTCGATCCTGTTGGTGGACTACGCGATCATCGCCATGCGACAGGGCATGAACCGCTGGGACGCCTTGCTCGACGCCTGCCACAAGCGGGCGCGCCCGATCGTGATGACCACCATCGCCATGGGCGCAGGCATGATGCCCATCGCCCTGGGTTGGGGGGCCGACCCCAGCTTCCGGCAACCGATGGCGGTGGCCGTGATCGGCGGCCTGATCACTTCCACCTTCCTGAGCCTGTTGGTGATCCCGGTGGTGTTCACCTTCATCGATGACTTGGCGCAGTGGTTGGGCCGCCAGGTGAAGCGGGCACCGGTGGAGAGCGAACAGCCCTAGGGCGCCCAAAACACCCAACAGTTCCAATAGGCCCCGGGGCGGGCGCGGTGGCATCATGGGCCCATGATGAATCGTCGCAACAGCCTCGAGCTGGGTTTGGGGATGGGTCTTGGTTGGGGCCTGGGTTTGGCGGGCCCCACAGCAACCGCCGGGCCGGTTTCCTACGCTGCAGCCGAACTGGCGGTGGCCCGCCAACTGATCGAACAGGCCCGCGGCTCAGGCGAGGCTTGGCGTTTGGCCAACGAACTGGCGGTTGGCATCGGTGCGCGGCCTGCGGGATCCGACGGCGACCGGCGTGCGGTGGCCTGGGCGCAGCAGGCCTTGCGTGGTTTGGGCCTTCAGAGTGTGCAGACGCAAGCCATCGAGCTGAACGTCTGGCAGCGAGGCCCCGCTTCGGCGCGGCTGCTGACGGCACAGGGCGAGCGCGAGTTGGTGCTGGCCGCGTTGGGCAACAGCATCTCTGCGCCTGCCGAGGGCCTTCAGGCCGAGGTGGCCTGGTACCCCAGCCTGGCCGCGCTGATGGACGAGCCGGCCGACCCCGCGCGGTCGCGCGCCAACGGGCGCATCGTGTTCATCGACCAGAAGACCGAGCGCGCCCGTGACGGCAGTGGCTACGGCCGGTCGGTGGGTGCGCGGCTCAATGGACCGGTGGAGGCGGCGCGACGGGGTGCGCTGGCCTTTGGCCTGAGATCGGTGGGAACATCCGGTGGCCAGACCCCTGATGGCGCGCCCACCAACCCGCAACGCGACGCGCAGCGCGTAGCCCATACCGGCGCCACCCGTTATGACCTGCGCGTCAAGCCCATTCCTGCCTTTGCGGTGTCGGTGCCCGATGCCGACGTGATGGCCCTAGCCGCTGCACAAGGCCGCACGATGCGATTGAACCTGCGGATGGAAAACCGCAGCGACGTGCCGGCCACGACGCACAACGTGATCGGTGATGTTCCCGGTACCGACCTGGCCCATGAGGTGGTGCTGATCGGCGCGCACCTGGACTCCTGGGACCTGGGCCAAGGTGCGGTAGACGATGGCGCTGGCGTGGCCATCGTCAGTGCGGCCGCGGGTTTGATCGCGCATGCCGCCCGCACGGGGCCACGCCCACGGCGCACGATCCGCGTGGTGTTGTTCGCCAACGAGGAAAACGGCTTCGATGGTGCGGTGGCCTATGGCAAGGCCTACGCAAACGTGCCGCACCAGGTGGTGGCCGAGAGCGATTTCGGCGGCGGGCGCATCTACCGTTTGTCCAGCCGCGTGCAGCCTGCAGCACGGCCGCTGTTCGGGCAGATGGCCGAGCTGCTCAAGCCGCTGGGCGTGGAGGCCGGGGACAACGACGGCAACCCTGGCCCCGATGCGGCCTTCCTGATGCGCAACCACCAGTGGCCGGGCCTGCAGCTCAGCCAGGACGGCACGCGCTACTTTGATGTGCACCACACCGAGCGCGACACCATCGACCAGCTCGACCCCTCCGATCTGCAGCAGAACGTGGCCTGCTGGGCGGCGGTGACCTGGCTGAGCGCTCAGGCGCCGTTGAGCTTTGCGCCGCTGCCGGCCCTGCGGCGGTAGAAGGTGATGGGCTCGGCTTTCAGGGATTCCTTGAGCTGAGCCTTGAACTGGCGGTGGATGTTCTGGCGCATGGCGCCCACCACGTGCATTTCGCAGGGCTTGCAATCAAAGCGCAGCGTGAGTCGGTCCTCGCCGTGCTGCAGCACCAGTGGCTCGGCGCGCACGGTACCCTGCACACCCGTTACGCCTTTGGCCTGCTTGGGGCACAGGGATAGGCTCCAGCGCACACAGTGTTTGGTGATCATCAGGCTGACCTCGCCCATCTCTTCGTGGCTTTCATAGGCCGCGTCGATCAGCTTCACGCCGTGGCGTGCATAAAAGGCCGCAGCCTGCGCGTTGTAGACGTTGGCCAGGTAGCTCAGGCTGTCTTCCGGATAGGCAGCGGGGGGCTCGATGGCCTTTGCGCGAGGCAGCCGCGGCAACACTTGCAGGCGCTGTCGATCGAGCGCGCTCACCGCATCGCGCCGAAGCGCGTTGAGCATCGCTGCCGGCAGGAACCAGGGCTGGTGCAGGGCCAATCGCACACGGCGCGCGGTGTAGAGCGTGTTGCCCAGCTTGGCGATCTGCTCCCGCGTGGTGGCCTCGGCGCGTTGGGCGTCGCGGGCGGGCTCGGGGTTGAAGGGTGTTCGAACGCTGATCTTCACGCCGTCTTCGCTGCGCAGGGTCAGCTCCAGCGCGTCCACCGTGTCGCACAGCGCCTCCATGCAGGCGGCTTCGCCTGCTCGGGGTGCGGTCGAAGCCAATGGGGTGACCTTCATCCGAAGCTGTGCCAGGGTGATGTCCACACCGATACGCCGGTCGGCTGAAGGCCGCGCCAACATACGCTCCCAGGCCATGTCGCGGTTGCGGCTGATGGCCACGTCGGGCCACAGGTCCTTCAGGTTGCGCACCGACAGGCCCTGCGCCTGTTGAGGCTCGATGCGCCAACGGTTGCCACTGACGCGCGTGGCGGTGTTCACCGGTACGCCCTGCAGTTCGCCCTGTCGGTCCCACCAGGTCAGGGCGTCGCCGTTGTTCAGCGTGATCGCCGCGTCGCCCGTGTCCATGTCGAATGACGTGTCCGTCAAGGCCACCACATGCCCCACCGGCATGCCCGCGTGCTTGGGCGTGTCGAAGGCGCCGATGTCGCCGCTCTCGGGTGCGCGGCGACCGTTGACGAAGTAGTCGGTGCCACCGCGGTTGTAGGCCTGCTCGGGCTCGGGCGTGAAGGTGTAGGTGCAGCGCCCGGCGCTGGCGCGCGCCAGCTCGGGCCGGCGCTCGAGGATGGCATCCAGAAGCAGCCGGTAGTGCGCGGTGACGTTCTTCACCGTGGCCATGTCCTTGTATCGGCCTTCGATCTTGAAGCTGCGGATGCCGGCGTCGATCAGCGCCTCCAGGTTGGCGCTCTGGTCGTTGTCCTTGAGGCTCAGGACATGCTTATCGTGGGCGATCACCCGGCCATCAGCATCCGCGACGGTGTAGGGCAGGCGGCATTCCTGCGAACACGAACCCCGGTTGGCACTGCGCCCCGTGTGCGCGTGGCTGATGAAGCACTGGCCGCTGTAGGCCACGCACAGTGCCCCATGCACGAAGAACTCCAGGGTGGCGTCCTGCACCTGCTGGGCGATGGCGCGGATCTGCTGCAGGTCAAGCTCGCGCGCCAGCACCATCTGTGAGAAGCCGACATCTTGAAGGAAGCGCGCCTTCTCGGGTTTTCGGATGTCGGTCTGCGTGCTGGCGTGCAGCTGAATGGGCGGAAGGTCAAGTTCCAGCAGACCCATGTCCTGAACGATGAGCGCATCGGCGCCCGCGTCAAACACCTGCCACGCCAGGCGGCGTGCGCCTTCCAGTTCGTCGTCACGCAGGATGGTGTTGAGCGTGACGAAGATGCGCGTGCCGAAGCGGTGCGCGTGCTGCACCAGGCGCTCGATGTCCTGGATGCTGTTGGAGGCCTTGTCGCGCGCACCGAACCCTGGCCCGCCGATGTAGATGGCGTCTGCGCCATGGTTAACGGCCTCGATGCCGATGTCGGCATCACGGGCGGGGGACAGCAGTTCGAGGTGGCTGCGGGGCATGGGCGGATTGTCGCCGCGCTGCCCTCAGTTGGAGAAAGCCGCAATCCCCGTGATCGCGCGCCCCAGAATCAGTGCGTGCACATCGTGTGTACCTTCGTAGGTGTTCACCACCTCCAGGTTCACCAGGTGGCGCGCCACACCGTACTCGTCGCTGATGCCGTTGCCACCCATCATGTCGCGGGCTGCGCGGGCGATGTCCAGGGCCTTGCCACAGGAGTTGCGCTTGAGGATGGAGGTGGCTTCGATGGAGGCCTGACCGGCGTCCTTCAGCCGCCCCAGCTGCACGCAGCCCAAAAGGCCCAGGCTGATCTCGCTGCACATGTCGGCCAACTTCTTCTGGATGAGCTGATTGGCCGCCAGCGGCCTGCCGAACTGCTGGCGATCCATCACATATTGGCGGGCACGGGTGTAACAGTCTTCGGCCGCACCCAGGGCGCCCCAGGCGATCCCGTAGCGGGCGCTGTTCAGGCAGGTGAAGGGGCCCTTCAAGCCGCGCACCTCGGGGAATGCGTTTTCCTCCGGCACGAACACCTCGTCCATCACGATCTCGCCGGTGACCGAGGTGCGCAGCCCGACCTTGCCGCTGACCTTGGGCGCACTCAGGCCCTTCCAGCCCTTTTCCAGAATGAAGCCGCGGATCTGCCCGCCGTCGTCCTTGGCCCAGACCACGAACACGTCGGCGATGGGGCTGTTGGTGATCCACATCTTGGAGCCGGTGAGTGAGTACCCACCATCGACCTTGCGCGCGCGGGTGATCATGCTGCCAGGGTCGGAGCCGTGGTTGGGCTCGGTGAGGCCGAAGCAGCCGATCCATTCACCGCGGGCCAGCTTGGGCAGGTACTTCTGCTTCTGAGCCTCGGTGCCGAAGTCGTTGATGGGCACCATCACACAAGGGACGACTGCACGCTCATCATCGAGCGGTAGCCCGAGTCCACCCGTTCCACCTCGCGGGCCACCAGGCCGTAGCACACGTAGTTCAGGCCGGCGCCGCCGTACTGTTCGCCGATGGTGGGGCCCAAGAGGCCGAGTTCGCCCATCTCGCGAAAGATGGAGGCGTCGGTCTCTTCATGCCGGAAGGACAGTTGCGCACGCGGCAACAGGCGCTCCTGGCAATAGGCATGGGCCGCATCGCGCACCTGGCGTTCGTCCTCGGTGAGCAGGGAGTCCAGGTTCAGGGGGTCGGACCAAGAAAAACGGGCTGCGGGCATGGGTGACCTCGGGATATCGAACAACTTCAACAAACCGTATCGTAGTTGCTGTGGGCTACCGACGGGGAATTAGCGGTATCGCCGTGACACCGACTCGGCCACGCAGACGGGCTTGTCCGAGCCTTCACGCTCGATGATGACTTCTGTCACCAACTGCACGCCGCCTTCCATGGTCTCGCAAGACAGCAGTTTGAAGTGGGCGCGCAACCGGCTGCCCACCGGGACGGGGGCTGGAAAGCGCACCCGATTCAGACCGTAATTCACCCCCATGCGCGCACCGTCGATTTCCCACGTGCGCTCGGCGAACATCGGGATCAGCGAAAGCGTGAGAAAGCCGTGCGCGACCGTCGAACCAAAGGGGCCGGCAGCGGCGCGAACCGGGTCGATGTGGATCCACTGTGGGTCGACAGTCACCTGCGCAAAGCCGTCGATGCGAGGCTGATCAATGGTGAACCAATCGCTGCTGCCCAGCGATTGACCGACGAG
>JBEAWD010000077.1:0-14063 GCA_041160585.1 Pseudomonadota bacterium
ATGTTGGAGGATCAAGTGGATGCAACCGTATAGCGTGGGCACCATTGTCGCCGCTTGCCAAACCATGCGTACAGGGCCAAGCACTGAGCTACACGAATCTACGAAAGTCGTTACAAAGTGCCGCGCCAGGGCGCGGGCGCGTGGACACAATCGAGCCATGGGAAGCACGCAAGATCGGCTGACCACAGACCGCAGCACTGGCCGGACCCCGAGCCGGACCAACAGGCTCAATGAAAGCAGTTTGCGGCTCAGTCTGCAGGGCCATCGGCAGGGAAGTTGGCGGGGCAGTCGACGCAGCAGTCGGCAAGGCCTTACGCTGTCGCAGCGCGAGCTGGAGCGACGCATCGCGGAGGTCATCGCCGTTGAGCGTCAACGCATCGCAGCGGACTTGCACGATGACCTCGGGGCCAAGCTGCTGATGATCGTGCACACCAGCCCAGACGAGCGAATGGCCGCGCTCGGACGCGAGGCGCTCGATGAGATGCGGCTGAGCGTGCGGGGGCTGAGCGGACGACCGATCGAACTCTCGCAGGCCATCGCCGACTGGCGCATCGAGGCGATGGAGCGCCTGACCACAGCCGGTATCGAACTGGATTGGCCATTGGTGCAGGGCGACCGCAGGCAGTTCTTGGGTGCCAACACCATGGCACAGGCCACACGGATCCTGCGGGAAGCCTTCAACAACCTCATGCGCCACAGCCGTGCCACCCACTGCGCCGTGGCGACGACCGTGTTGCCCAGGAGATTGAGCCTGGACATTCGAGACAACGGCATCGGCTTTGAATGCGAGCGCCAGCAGGCGCATCCGGCCGGACTGGGGTTGATGAACATGCAGCGCCGCGCGCGAGAACTTCGGGGCCAGTGCCTGATTGAGTCCAGCCCGGGTCAGGGCTCGCACATCGGCCTGAGCCTGCCGCTGCAATTCCCTTCGTCGTGAGATACAGGTGACCGTGAAGGAGTAGTCATGAAGTCCATCCTGCTGCTTGAAGACTTGGCCGAGATTCGCGCCTGGCTGTCAGAACGGGTCATGAGTGTGTTTCCAGCAGCCCAGGTGACGCAGTGCACACGGGTGCTGCAAGCCTTGGACTGTGTCGAGGGGCATCGCTTTGACCTGGCGCTGGTGGACCTGGGCCTGCCCGATGGTTCGGGCGTGACGGTGGTGGAGCGACTGCGCGAGCTTCAGCCCGAGGCGTACACCGTCGTGGTGACGATCCATGATGACGACGAGCACCTCTTTCCAGCACTGCAAGCCGGGGCGTACGGCTACATCCTCAAGGAGCAGGCGCGCCAGCAGATCGAGGAGCAGCTCCTGCGTTTGAGCCAAGGCGAGCCCCCCTTGTCGCCATCGATCGCCCGTCGTGTGATCCGCCACTTCAAGGAAGCCCCCCTGCGCACGCCGGCGCTCCTGCCCAAGGTACTGCTCACGGAGCGGGAAACCGACGTGCTGCTGCGCGTGGCCAAGGGTTTCACGCTGCCCGAGATAGCCGTGCAGCTGGGCCTTTCGCGCCACACGATCGCCGACTATGTGAAGCAGATCTACCGCAAGCTCAACATCTCTTCGCGCGCCGAGGCCGCACTGGAGGCGCAGCGCCTGGGGATCTTCCGCAGCTGAGCTGATGCGCGCGCGTCCTTCCCCGCTACCATGGGGGGATGATCGGAAGAATCGCTGGCGTGCTGCTTGAGAAGGCACCCCCGCGCATCTTGGTGGATGTGCAGGGTGTGGGCTATGAGCTCGAGGTGCCGATGAGCACCTTCTACAACCTGGGTGCACTGGGCTCGAACGTGGCGTTGCTGACCCACTTTGTGGTTCGCGAGGACGCCCAACTGCTGTTCGGCTTCCTCACCGACGGCGAGCGCCGCACCTTCAGGGAGTTGGTCAAGGTCAGCGGCGTGGGGCCGCGCACGGCACTGGCCGTGTTGTCGGGCCTGAGCGCCGACGAACTGGCTCAGGCCGTGGCAGCGCAAAGCACGGCGCGCCTGGTGAAAGTGCCTGGCATCGGCAAGAAGACGGCCGAGCGCTTGCTGCTGGAACTCAAGGGCAAGCTCGATGCGGTGGGCCTGCCGGCACAGGCGGTGGCCGACGATGCGCAAGCCGATGTGCTGCAGGCGCTGCTGGCGCTGGGCTACAGCGAGAAGGAAGCCGCTGCGTCATTGAAGTCCCTGCCACCGGGGCTGGGCGTGAGTGAGGGCATCAAGCACGCGCTCAAGGCGCTTTCCCGATGACGGCCATCCGCTGAGCCCCCCATGAGCATCCAAACCGACGACTTCGAATCCCAACCCGCAGGCACCACCGCGCGCGTGGTCAACGCGGGCCACACCACCGCCCGCGAGGAGGCGCTTGAGCGCGCGCTGCGCCCCAAGGAACTGCAGGAGTACGTGGGCCAGGCCAAGGCGCGTGAGCAGTTGGAAATCTTCATCGGTGCGGCGCGCAGGCGTGCCGAGGCCCTCGACCACGTTCTGCTGTTCGGCCCGCCCGGCCTGGGCAAGACCACCCTGTCCCACATCATCGCCGCCGAGCTGGGTGTGAACCTGCGGCAAACCTCGGGGCCGGTGCTGGAAAAGCCCAAGGACCTGGCGGCCATCCTCACCAATCTCGAGAAGAACGATGTGCTGTTCATCGACGAGATTCACCGCCTTTCACCCGTGGTGGAGGAAATCCTGTACCCGGCCCTGGAGGACTACCAGATCGACATCATGATCGGAGAAGGGCCAGCCGCACGCAGCATCAAGCTGGACCTGCAACCGTTCACGCTGGTGGGGGCGACCACACGCGCAGGCATGCTGACCAACCCGCTGCGCGACCGCTTCGGCATCGTGGCGCGGCTGGAGTTCTACACGCCGCAGGAGTTGGCGCGCATCGTCGACCGTTCAGCGGGGTTGCTGAATGTGCCGATCGATGAACAAGGCGCCTTGGAGATCGCGCGCCGATCGCGCGGCACGCCCCGCATCGCCAACCGGCTGCTGCGCCGGGTTCGTGACTACGCCGATGTGAAGGCACAGGGACACATCACCCGCGCCGTGGCCGACGCGGCGCTGGGCATGCTGGACGTCGATCCGCAGGGTTTCGACCTGATGGACCGCAAGCTGCTGGAGGCCGTGGTGCACCGCTTCGATGGCGGCCCGGTGGGCCTGGACAACGTGGCCGCGGCCATCGGTGAGGAACCCGGAACGATCGAGGACGTGATCGAGCCCTACCTGATCCAACAAGGCTTCTTGCAGCGTACGCCGCGCGGGCGTGTGGCCACGCAAGCCGCCTGGCGCCACTTGGGGCTGATGCCGCCGGCCGGCAAGACCGATCTGTTCGAGTGAGGGCGCGAATCCGTCCGGGCCCGGGTGGGTTCAGGCGCGGACGTCTTCGCAGAGCTCGTCGAGTGGGGGCTCGCCTTCGAGGTGGCCCACATCGGCCCAGCCCACCAGGGTCAACACATCCGAGGCCCGCAGCAGCCGGTTGATGCCGGCGTTGGCCACGACCCAGGAGCGGGGCGCGTTCAGGGCCTGGCCGGTGGCCGCTCGATACAGGCAATCGAGAACGCCGCCGTGGGCCACCATCGCCACGGCCTGCCCTTCATGGGGGGCGGCGAGTTCATGTACGGCCCTTACGCACCGGTCGTAGAAGGCCTGCAGGGATTCGCCGCCCGGCGGGCCGAATGAGGGATCACGGCGGCGCCAGCGCCTGGCGTCCTCGGGCCATTGGGCTTCGATCTCGGCAAAGGTCCTGCCCTCGAAGGTGCCGAAGGCTCGCTCCCGCAGCACAGGCTTGACCCGGACCTCAAGCCCGCTGGTCTGCGCCACCGCCAATGCCGTGGAGTGGGCGCGGGACAAGTCGCTCGAATAGATCGCCGCCAGGCCTTCGTCGACCAGTGCGGCGGCCAGGCGCTGGGCCTGCCAACGCCCGCGAGCGTTCAGGTCAATGTCGGTGTGGCCCTGGATCCGCGTTTCGGTGTTCCAGCTCGTCTCGCCATGGCGAATGAGAATGATGCGGGTGGCCTGCACTCAGACACCCCAAACGATGGGCTGGCCTTCGGCATGGCTGCGGCGCATCATCTCGCGCATCGGCCACAGGCGTTGTCTCAGGCTGACTTCAGGCCGGCGTATGGTCTGGCCCTGCGCCTTGGCTTCACGCTCGGCCTCTTCCAACAAGGCCTCCTCCTGTTCGATGGCCTGCTCCAGGCGCTGCATCAACGCCGGCAGGTCGGTGGCCTCGAAGATGCCCTTGTCGACAGGCTCGCGCCCCAGCACCTCGAGCAGGCGCCGTCCAATGGACTCGAGCATCACCAGATCGGCCGCAGAGCGGGACTTGAACTTGTAAAGCATGGCTCCTCCATGACGGATTGTCGTGCCTTGGGCGTGGCCCGTTGGTGAGCTGACGGTGGGCCGCCAGGGGCTTTGCGGTTGAGGCGTCAGGCTCTACAATGTTCATGATTCGATCATTTGTTCGCATTTAGAACAATTAACCTGTTTTTAAAAGGCTCTCGGCCGACAGGCTGATGGTCCTCACACACTGGGAAAGGCACGCGCCCCCGATGATCAACAAACTCATGCCCAGCCTGGCACAGGCCGTGGCCGACGTGCCCGATGGGGCCACCGTGATGATCGGCGGCTTCGGCACGGCCGGTCTGCCCAATGAACTCACCGAGGCCCTGATCGAGCAGGGCGCGCGCGACCTGGTGATCGTGAACAACAACGCCGGCAACGGCGAGACTGGACTGGCCGCGTTGATCAAGGCCAAACGTGTGCGCAAGATCATCTGCAGCTTTCCGCGCCAGGTCGACAGCCACCATTTCGATGCGCAGTACCGCTCGGGCGAACTCGAACTGGAACTGGTGCCGCAAGGCAACCTGGCCGAGCGCATCCGCGCGGCCGGCGCTGGCATCGGCGCTTTCTTCACGCCCACCGGCTATGGCACACCGCTGGCCGAAGGCAAGGAAACACGGGTGATCAACGGCCGGCCCTATGTGCTGGAGTACCCCATCCACGCCGACTACGCCTTCATCAAGGCCGAACGCGGCGACCGCTGGGGCAACCTCACCTACCGCATGACCGCCCGCAACTTCGGGCCGGTGATGGCCACGGCCGCCCGGGTCACGGTGGCCACCGTGCACGAGGTGGTGGAACTGGGCACGCTCGACCCCGAGGCGGTTGTGACGCCGGGCTTGTTCGTGCAGCGCGTTGTGCGCATCGATCGTCAGGCCACACAGGCCGGTGGATTCAAGGAGCGCGCATGAGCACCGAACACGACAAACGGTCGGGATCAAGCGAATCGGGCACGGCCATCGGGGCGCTGCCCCGTTGGAGTCGCGACGAGATGGCCGCGCGGGTGGCGCAGGACATCCCCGATGGGGCGGTGGTTAACCTGGGCATCGGCCTGCCCACCCTGGTGGCCAACCACATACCGGCCGACCGTGAAGTGATCCTGCAAAGTGAAAACGGCGTCATCGGCATGGGGCCGGCGCCTCAGGCCGGCCAGGAAGACTACGACCTCATCAACGCGGGCAAGCAGCCCGTCACCCTGCTGCCCGGCGGCTGTTTCTTTCACCACGCCGACAGCTTCGCCATGATGCGCGGCGGCCACCTGGATGTGTGCGTGCTGGGGGCCTTTCAGGTGGCGGCCAACGGCGATCTGGCCAATTGGCACACCGGGGCACCTGACGCGATACCGGCCGTGGGCGGGGCGATGGATCTGGCCATCGGTGCCAAGCGCACCTTCGTGATGATGGAGCACTGCACCAAGGCCGGTCAGAGCAAGCTGGTGGCCCGATGCAGCTACCCCCTAACGGGCCAACACTGCGTGAGCCGGGTCTACACCGACCTGGCGGTGATCGAACTGCGCGAGGGACGCGGCCATGTGATCGATCGCGTAGCCGGTCTTTCGATGCAACAGCTGCAGGCCGTCACGGCCATCGAACTGGTGCAGGCCTGAGCACCGCCCTACCCATCACGCCAAACTTCCATTCAACGAGACCCGACATGACCCACGCCTACATCTGTGACGCCATCCGCACCCCCTTCGGCCGCTACGGTGGCGCCTTGTCGTCCGTCCGCACCGACGACCTGGGCGCCGTCCCCCTGAAGGCCTTGATGGCCCGAAATCCGCAGGTGGACTGGGCCGCACTGACCGACGTGATCTACGGCTGCGCCAACCAAGCCGGCGAAGACAACCGCAACGTGGCGCGCATGAGCGCCCTGCTGGCTGGCCTGCCGATCGAGGTGCCCGGCGGCACCGTCAACCGCTTGTGCGGCTCGGGACTGGACGCCCTGGGCACGGCCGCGCGCGCCATTCGTTCGGGTGAAGCCGGCCTCATGATCGCCGGCGGTGTGGAAAGCATGAGCCGCGCGCCCTTCGTGATGCCCAAGGCCGAGAGCGCGTTCTCGCGCGCCAATGCGGTGTACGACACCACCATCGGTTGGCGCTTCATCAACAAGCTGATGAAGGAACGGTACGGCGTGGATTCCATGCCTGAGACTGCCGAAAACGTGGCCGTGGATTTCAAGATCGAACGCGAGGCCCAGGACCGCATGGCAATGGCCAGCCAACTCAAGGCCGTGGCTGCGCAGAAGTCGGGCTTCTTCGATGCCGAGATCACCCCCGTGGTGATTCCGCAAAAGAAGGGCGACCCGGTGGTGGTGAACAAGGACGAACACCCACGAGAGACCTCACTGGAAGCACTTGCCAAGCTCAAGGGTGTGGTGCGAGCCGACGGCTCGGTCACGGCGGGCAATGCATCGGGTGTGAACGATGGCTCCTGCGCCCTGCTGCTGGCCAGCGAAGCAGCTGCGGCACGCCATGGTCTGACCCCGCGCGCGCGCGTGGTGGGCATGGCCACAGCCGGCGTGGCCCCACGCATCATGGGCATCGGCCCGGCACCAGCCACGCGCAAGGTGTTGGAGTTGACAGGCCTTTCGTTGGCGCAAATGGACGTGATCGAACTCAATGAGGCCTTTGCGGCACAAGGCTTGGCGGTCCTGCGCGACCTGGGCCTTTCCGACGATGATGCACGCGTGAATCCCAATGGCGGGGCAATCGCCCTGGGCCATCCCTTGGGCGCCAGCGGTGCCCGCTTGGCCACCACCGCCGTGAACCAGCTGCACCGGATCAAGGGCCGCTACGCGCTGTGCACGATGTGCATCGGCGTGGGACAAGGCATTGCTGTGGTGTTGGAGCGCGTTTGACGCAGGTCGCCTCGCCGAGCGCACGATGAATATCGACTTTTATCTATATAAATTGGTCAAAATATCGATTTTTCAATTGCCGCTGATTCGCCTAGCATCACCGAATGCAAACGCTTCTTGATCCGGCGATCCTGTTCTTCGTGTTCGGCGCTGCGGCCGGCCTGATCAGATCCAACCTGGAAATTCCCCAGCCGATCGCCCGCTTCTTGTCGCTCTACCTGCTGATGGCCTTGGGCCTGAAGGGCGGCTTCGCCTTGGCCGAGTCGGGCCTCACCCGCGAGGTGGGCGTCAGCCTGGCCTGCGCCGTGCTGCTGGCGGTGCTGATCCCGGCGGTGGGTTACATGATCCTGCGGCGGTGGCTGTCGGGCTTCGATGCGGCGGCGGTGGCCGCCACCTACGGCTCGGTCAGTGCAGTCACCTTCATCACGGCGGTGCAGGTGCTGGACGGGCGCGGCGTGGTGCACGGTGGTCACATGGCCGCGGCCATGGCGCTGATGGAGTCGCCCGCCATCGTGATGGCCGTGTTGCTGGCCAATATGCTGCGTCGAAAGATGGCTGCGGGGGCCGCGTCCAGCGCGGGCATGCCCGATATGGCCAGTGCGGGAGCGGGCCCCGTACCCCCGCTGCCCATCGGCAAGGTGCTGCATGAGTCGTTCACCGATGGGGCGCAGCTGCTGCTCTTGGGGGCGATGGCCGTGGGCCTGGCCACGGGCGAATCGGGTGCTGCGGCCATGAAGCCGTTCTCGGGCGACCTGTTCAAGGGAATGCTGGCCTTCTTCCTGCTGGACATGGGGCTGCTCACCGCACGCCACCTCCACACGCTCAAGGGCCTGCCGCGGCTGCTGCTGGTCTGGGGCGTGCTGGCACCGCTCGTGCACGCCAGCCTGGCCCTGGCCTTGGCTGCCGCCACTGGCATGAGCGTGGGCAACGCCGCCCTGCTGATGGTGCTGGCGGCCAGCGCGTCCTACATTGCGGTGCCCGCCGTGCTGCGGCATGCCGTGCCCGAAGCGCAGCCAGCCCTGTACTTCGGGCTTTCGCTGGGGGTCACCTTCCCCTTCAACATCCTGTTGGGCATTCCGCTGTACATCGCCGTGGCGCAGCAGGTGCTGGGCGGCTGAGTCAGTCGCGCTGAAGGGCACGCCACTGCTCGGGCGTGCCGACGTTCTCCCACGCGCCGTTCCAGCGCAAGCCCGCCAAGCGATGGGCATCGGCTGCGGCCTGCAACAGTGGGCCCAGCGGCGCGCGTTGGCCAGGGGCCAAGCCCTGCACGATCGCAGGGCGTATCAGGGCGAAGTTCGCGTAGGTCAGGGCCACGCCACCTGCAGTGGCTTGTGGCACAGGGCTCAACCGGTGCAGCCGCCCCGCGCCATCCAGCACGAAGTCGCCCGCCGGGTGGAAGGACGGGTTGGGCACCATCCACAACAGCCCCAGGTCCTGGGATTCGGAGAAGGCCGACACGTGCGCGGCATCGAAGCCAAAGGTGGGGGCGTGGATGTCGCCCGAGACCAGCCAAAACGCCTCATCGCCGTTTGGGGCCAGATGGTTGAGGGCAGTGGCGATGCCGCCTGCCGTCTCCAATGCCCCGCCATGGTCACGGCCCTCATGGGAGTAGACGATGCGCAAGCCCCAGCGGCTGCCATCGCCCAGGGCCACAGGGAATTGGTCTTCCAGCCAGGCGGTGTTGATGACCACGTCCTTCACGCCGGCGGTGGCCAAGGCCAAGAGGTGCCATTCGATCAGGGGCTTGCCCTGCACCGGCAGCAAGGGCTTGGGCATGGAGTCGGTCAGGGGGCGCATGCGTTCGCCGCGGCCGGCCGCCAGGATCAGGGCACGGGGCGCAAGGGGAGGGGCCATTTGTGGCATGCCGGCAGTCTACGGTGAGGCCGGCCAGACAGGCCCCATGGCGTCAGGTTGGCGCCACCCCTGACCGTAGAATCAGGGGTTTTCCCTCCCACACGCCATGCCCGCCACCATGACCCGCTCTAACCCCCATGCGTCCCTGATGGCCAATGCGATCCGCGCGCTGGCCATGGATGCCGTGCAGCAGGCCAATTCCGGCCACCCCGGTGCCCCGATGGGCATGGCCGAAATGGCAGTCGCCTTGTGGGGGCGGCACCTTCGCCACAACCCCAAGAACCCGCATTGGGCCAACCGCGATCGCTTCGTGCTGAGCAATGGTCATGGATCGATGTTGATCTATGCCTTGCTGCACCTGAGCGGCTACGACCTGCCCATCGATGAGCTGCGCAACTTCCGCCAGATGCACAGCAAGACACCGGGCCACCCCGAAGTGGGCATCACCCCCGGCGTGGAGACCACCACCGGACCCTTGGGCCAGGGCGTGACCAACGCTGTGGGCATGGCCTTGGCCGAGAAGTTGCTGGCCGCAGAGTTCAACAAACCCGACCACGCCATCGTCGATCACCACACCTATGTGTTCCTGGGCGACGGCTGCCTGATGGAGGGCATCAGCCATGAGGCCTGCGCACTGGCCGGCGCTTGGAAGCTCGACAAACTGATCGCGCTGTACGACGACAACGGCATTTCCATCGACGGCAAGGTGGCCCCCTGGTTTGTCGACAACACCACACAGCGCTTCGAAGCCTACGGGTGGAACGTGATCGGCCCCATTGATGGACACGACACCGACGCGGTGGACGCGGCCATTGCCCAGGCCAAGACGGGCCATGGCGGCAAGCCCAGCCTGATCATCTGCAGAACCAGCATCGGCAAGGGCTCACCCAACCGGGCCAACACCGCCAAGGCCCACGGCGAACCCTTGGGTGGCGAGGAGATCAAGCTCACCCGCGAGGCCATCGGCTGGACCCATGAGCCCTTTGTGATTCCGCAGGCCGCCTATGCGCACTGGAACGCCCACCTGTGCGGCAGTGAAGCCGAAGCGATGTGGAACGAGCGCTACGCGGCCTATGCGAAGGCCTACCCGCAAGAGGCCGCCGAGTTCGCTCGGCGCATGGCCGGCGATCTGCCCAAGAACTTCGCTGAAATCGCCGAGGCGATCGTGGGCGACGTACACGAGAAGGCCGAAACCGTGGCCAGCCGCAAGGCCAGCCAGATCGCGCTCGAGCACTTCACCGCGCGCTTGCCCGAACTGCTGGGCGGCAGTGCCGACCTGACCGGCTCGAACCTGACGCAAACCAAGGCCACGCCGGCTTTTCGGGTCGATGCACAGACCGGTGCGGTGGTGAAGACCACCCTTGGCGAAGGTGATGCCGCGCGCGCGGTCGTGGGCCGACACATCAACTACGGCGTGCGCGAATTCGGCATGGCCGCGATCATGAACGGCGTGGCCCTGCACGGGGGTTACATCCCCTACGGTGGCACCTTCCTGACCTTCAGCGACTACTCGCGCAACGCCATCCGCATGGCTGCGCTGATGAAGCAGCGCGTGATCCACGTGTTCACGCACGACTCCATCGGCCTGGGCGAAGACGGCCCCACGCACCAGAGCGTGGAGCACGCAGCCAGCCTGCGCCTGATTCCGGGGCTCGATGTCTGGCGCCCCTGCGACACCACCGAGACCGCGGTGGCCTGGACCATGGCGCTGATCAACCGCAACCGCCCCAGCGCGCTGCTGCTGTCACGCCAGAACCTGCCCTATGCGCCCAAGAACCAAGCCGATCTGATCACACGCGGCGCCTATGTGCTGGCCGAGCCCACCGAAGTGGGTCTGAACAAGAAGCCCCAGGCGGTGATCATCGCCACCGGCTCCGAAGTGCAGCTGGCCCTGCACGCGCAGACCGAATTGGCACGTCTGAAGATTGCGGTGCGCGTGGTCTCGATGCCCAGCACCACCGTGTTCGACCGGCAGGATGCCGCCTACAAGACTGAGGTGCTGCCCACGGGCGTGCCGCGCGTGGCGGTGGAAGCCGGTGTGACCGACTTCTGGTGGAAGTACGGCTGTGCAGCCGTGCTGGGCATCGATACCTACGGTGAGTCCGCGCCGGCCGGCGTGCTCTTCAAGCACTTCCACTTCAGCACCGAGAACCTGGTGGCCACAGTGCGCAAGGTCGTGGGGCGCTGAACGCCGACCCGCACACACGCCCGCGATTCCTTTTTCAACTTCATCCGTTTTCCCTGGAGCAACAACATGACGATCAAGGTCGGCATCAATGGATTTGGCCGCATCGGCCGCAACGTGCTGCGCTCAGCGGTGCTGAACTTCCCCGACATCGAGGTCGTGGGCATCAACGACCTGCTGGAGCCCGATTACCTGGCCTACATGCTGAAGTACGACAGCGTTCACGGCCGCTTCAAGGGTGAGGTGTCCATCGAAGGCAACACCCTGATCGTCAACGGCATGAAGATCCGCCTGACCGCCGAGCGCGACCCGGCAGCCCTGAAGTGGGGCGAGGTGGGCGCCGATGTGGTCATCGAATCCACCGGCCTGTTCCTGGATAAGGCCAGCGCCGAGAAGCACCTGGCCGCCGGCGCCAAGAAGGTGATCATGTCCGCGCCCTCGAAGGACGACACGCCGATGTTCGTGTACGGCGTGAACCATGGCACCTACAAGGGCGAGGCCATCGTCTCCAACGCGTCCTGCACCACCAACTGCCTGGCCCCGATCGCCAAGGTGCTCAACGACAACTGGGGCATCAAGCGCGGCCTGATGACCACGGTGCACGCCGCCACAGCTACCCAGAAGACGGTGGATGGCCCGTCGAACAAGGACTGGCGCGGTGGCCGCGGCATCCTGGAGAACATCATCCCCTCCTCCACCGGAGCGGCCAAGGCCGTGGGCGTGGTGATTCCGGCCCTGAACAAGAAGCTCACCGGCATGAGCTTTCGCGTGCCCACCAGCGACGTGTCGGTGGTCGACCTGACGGTGGAACTGAACCGTGATGCGCCCTACAAGGACATCTGCGCCGAGATGAAGCGCATGAGCGAACTGCCCGTGGCGCAAGGCGGCCTGCAGGGCGTGCTCGGTTACACGGAAGACAAGGTGGTGGCCACCGACTTCCGCAGCGACGCCCGCACCTCCATCTTCGACGCCGAGGCCGGCATCGCGCTGGATGGCACCTTCCTCAAGGTGGTGTCCTGGTACGACAACGAGTGGGGCTATTCGAACAAGTGCCTGGAGATGGTGCGCGTGGTGCACGGCTGAAGTCGGTCCGCGGCCAGGGCCGCGTCGGGCTGCGGCGCGTGCTTGGCAGTTTGATCCCACGGCCGAGTGGGATACGCTCCGGGGATCGACACGAGGACGGTTTCCCATGTGCCTGTTCGCTTCCTTCGGCTTTGCATTGCGCGGCGGCGCCGCCCGATGGGTTTGGTCTGTGATGCCCACACTGGCCGCCGTACCGGCACTTTTGGCACTTTCGGCCATTGCGGCCCTGTCGGCCTTTTGTGCCCATGCTGAAGCTTCAACCGTGGCCCGTGAGGCCGGCCCACGTCTGCCCCGCGCGCCGGTAACGGTCACATCTGAAGACCCGGAACAGGCGCGCGTGATCGTCAAGTACCGCGCCGACAGTGCCTTGCGCCGCATTCAGTCCAGCGGCAACGCGGAAGCGGGCACCGCCAGCACCGCACCACGGCATGCGGCCCGCATGGCCAGTCTGGTGCGCGCGCCCCTGACGGACGGGCGGGTCTTGGGCCCCCACACACAGGCGCTCAGGTCACAGGGCTTGAGCAGTTCAGAACTGGTGCGGCGCCTGCGGACATTGCCGGAAGTGGAGTGGGCCGTGGTCGATGAACGCCGGCGCGTGGGCAACTTGCCCAATGACGCTTTGTTCGCCGACAACCAACGCAGCGCCACGCCGGTGGTGGGCCAGTGGTACCTGCGGGCGCCGTCGGGCGATGTGGCGTCGGCCATCAATGCGGTGGGCGCTTGGACATCGACCACCGGATCGGCATCGGTGGTGGTGGCGGTGCTCGACACCGGCGTGCGGCCCGAGCACCCGGACCTGCAGGGCAAACTGCACCCGGGATACGACTTCATCGGCCTGGACCGTGGGGGAGCCCCCACGACCGCCAATGACGGCACCGGTCGCGACAGCGACCCGACCGACCCCGGCGACTGGACCAACGCGAACGAGTGCAGTGCCGGCGAGCCGGCGAGCTCCAGCAGTTGGCACGGCACCCAGGTGGCCGGCTTGATCGGGGCGGCCACGAACAACGGCATCGGCATGGCCGGGGCCGGTTGGAATGTGATGGTGCTGCCGATTCGGGTTCTGGGCCGATGCGGTGGATACGACTCGGACATCATTGCGGGCATGCGTTGGGCGGGCGGCTTGTCGCAGAACGTGGGCGTGAGTGCCGTGGTCAATGTGCCCAACCCCTACCCGGCGCGGGTGATCAACATGAGCCTGGGTTCGCAGGGGGTTTGCACCCCCGCCTACCAAGAGGTTGTCACCGAACTTCGAGCAGCCGGTGTGACCGTGGTGGCCGCCGCAGGCAACGACACGGGACTCAAGGTGTCGGTCCCGGCCAACTGCTCCGGGGCCTTGGCCGTTGCCGGCGTTCGCCACATCGGCAGCAAGGTGGGCTATTCGAACATCGGGCCCGAAGTAGCCCTGGCCGCGCCCGCGGGCAACTGCGTGAACCTGCAGGGCCCTTGCCTGTATCCCCTGTTGACCACCATCAACCTGGGGCTGCGGCAAGCGGGCGCCAACGGCTACAGCGACAGCAGCGACTACAGCGTGGGTACCAGCTTTGCGGCCCCCCTGGTGGCCGGCACCGTGGGGCTGATGCTGTCGGTCGACCCCAGCCTGACACCCGCCAAGATCCGCGAAATCCTGCAGGCCACAACGCGCCCCTTCCCCATCTCGCGCACGCTGGCACCCGGAGAGGATCCGGTGCAGGCCTGCCGCGCGCCCGACGACAAGGACCAGCTGGAGTGTTTTTGCACCAGCACCACCTGCGGCTCGGGCATGCTGGAT
>JBEAWD010000118.1:0-3955 GCA_041160585.1 Pseudomonadota bacterium
CCCCCATGAAACTGCTGCGCCATGGCCCTCTGGGCCGCGAACGACCCGGACTTGTCGATGCCCAGGGCATCGTGCGGGACCTCACCGGCCTGTTGGCCGACATCACACCGGAGCAACTCTCCCCTTCCGCGCTGCGTGCGCTGGCGGCGGTGGATGCCTCGCGCCTGCCGGCCGTCACGCCCGGAACGCGGCTGGGTGTGCCGGTGGCGGGTATCCGGCAGTTTCTGGGCATTGGGCTGAATTACCGCCAACACGCCATCGAGGCGGGCATGGCGATTCCGGCCGAGCCCATCGTGTTCTCCAAGAGCATCACGGCGCTGGCCGGGCCTGATGACGACCTGCCCCTGCCCGAAGGGTCGGTGGCCTTGGACTACGAGGTCGAGTTGGGCATCGTGATCGGCAGCATCGCGCGGCGAGTGAGCCGCAGCAACGCGCTGGCCCATGTGGCGGGCTATGTGCTAGCCAATGACGTGAGCGAGCGCGACTGGCAACTGCAGCGCGGTGGCCAATGGATGAAAGGCAAGTGCCACGATGGCTTCGGGCCCATCGGGCCCTGGCTGGTCACCACGGATGAAATCCCGGACCCGCAGGCCGTGGGCCTGGCGCTGCAGGTGAACGGCGCGGTGCGCCAGGACAGCAACAGCGCGGACATGATCTTCGGGGTGGCCGAGATCGTGAGCTATCTCAGCGGCTTCATGACCCTGCTGCCGGGTGATGTGATCGTGACCGGCACCCCGCAAGGCGTGGGCATGGGCTTCAAGCCGCCGAAGTACCTGAAGGCCGGCGATGTGGTGGAACTCAGCAGCCCGCAGTTGGGCCGGCAGCGGCAGCGCGTGGTGCCGGCTTGATGGGTGACGGGCCGCCCCGCGGCCGAGGCTGGACCGGCCAGCTGCAACTGGACTACCGGCTGGTGGACGGCCGCACCGTGGCACACGACCGCCACGACGGGCCGCTTCGGGTGTTGAAGGCGCTGTACCCCGAGGGCCCCCTCACTTGCGAGCATGTGCTGGTGCACCCGCCCGGCGGGCTGGTGGGTGGCGACGAGTTGGCGGTGCGCGTGGCGATGGGCACGGGCACCCGCGTGCGCCTGACCACACCGGGTGCTGCGCGGTTCTACAAGAGCCTTGGGCCCACAGCCACTCAACGCGTGAGCCTTCGCGTGGGTGAGGGCGCACGCCTGGAGTGGCTGCCCATGGAAACGCTGGCCTACGACCGCTGCCGCGCGGTCAATGAGTTGCGCATTGGTTTGGCCGCCGGCGCGCAGATGATGGGGTGGGACATCTGCTGCCTGGGCCTGCCGGCATCCGGGGATGCCTTCTTGCAAGGCGAAGTGCAACAGCACTTGGAGATTGAAGGCGTGTGGTTGGAACGCGGGCGTCTGCAAGCGGAGGACCGATGCCTGCGCGAATCACCACTGGGCCTCATGGGCCAACCGGTGGTGGCCACGATGTGGTGTGCCAGCGGCACACCCTGGGCCGAAGCGGAGCGACAGGCCTTGCAGGAGGCAGCGTTTCGGACCTGTGCAGCCGTACAAGCGGGATGCCACGCTGCCAGCGCTGGCAGGGATTCGAGTGTGGGATCGCTTGGACGTGTGGCGGCCCACGGCGTGACGAGCCCGAACTCGCAAGTGGTGGTGCTGCGGGCCCTTGCCTCACGCGTGGAGCCGGTGTTCGAGCTCTTCAAGGCGGTGCGGCAGGCCTGGCATGCCGCGCTGTGGTCGCAGGATGCGGTAGCGCCACGCCTGTGGAGGATGTAGAGAGCTCGACTTAGACCGATTCGCCGAAACAGCGTCGGCGTCAACTCGTCGCAGCACTCGGGATACTCCCCGGCTTCTTCAAAGTTGCATAGACTGCATCAACCATCGATTTGCCTCCGGCCCCGTCATGGACCTGACCCCTCGAGAAAAAGACAAGCTGCTGATCTTCACCGCCGCGCTGCTGGCCGAGCGGCGCCGCGCCCGCGGGCTCAAGCTCAATCACCCCGAGGCCGTCGCCCTGATCACCGCGGCGATCCTGGAAGGCGCACGTGACGGCCGCACCGTGGCTCAGTTGATGAGCGACGGCAAGCAAGTGCTCACGCGGACCGACGTGATGGACGGTGTGGCCGACATGATTCCCGACATCCAGGTGGAAGCCACCTTTCCCGACGGCACGAAGTTGGTGACCGTTCATCAACCCATCGCCTGAACCGTTCCGAAGGAGGTTGTGCCATGGACCCGATCCTGTCGCTCCAGCGGCTCTCACAGGCTGGCGTGGCCTTAGCCGGCTTGACCACGCAGATGGCCAGCGCACACGAAGGGCACGGCGCCCTCGGAGAATTGCACGCCCACAGCGACACCCTGTGGGGCCTGGCCGCACTGGCCGCGGCTGTGCTGATTGCGCTCTCGCTGGGGAGGCGCAAGTGATTCCGGGCGAACTCATTACCGACCAGGGCGAACACGCCCTGAACCCTGGCCGCCGCACGGTGACGCTGGTGGTGCAGAACACCGGGGACCGACCCATCCAGGTGGGTTCGCACTACCACTTCGCCGAAACCAACGGCGCTCTTCAATTCGACCGCAGCGCCGCGCGCGGCATGCGCTTGAACATCGCCAGCGGCACCGCGGTGCGATTCGAGCCGGGCCAGCAGCGCACGGTGGAACTGGTGGACTACGCCGGCGCCCGCCAGGTCTGGGGCTTTCGCGGCGATGTGCAGGGGGCCTTGTGATGAGCCGCATCGGACGACGCGCCTACGCCGAGATGTACGGCCCGACCGTGGGCGACCGCCTGCGCCTGGCCGACACGGCCCTGGTGATCGAGATTGAGCAGGACATGACCCTGCGCGCCGATGGTTATGGCGAAGAAGTGAAGTTCGGTGGCGGCAAGACCATCCGTGACGGCATGGGCCAATCCCAGCGGCCCAACGGCCCGGGCCTGAAGGACGCGGTGGACTGCGTGATCACCAACGCGGTGATCGTGGACCACTGGGGCATCGTCAAGGCCGACATCGGCATCCGCGGCCAGCGCATCGCCGCCATCGGCAAGGCGGGCAACCCGGACGTGCAACCCGGGGTGGACATCGTGATCGGCCCGGGCACCGAGATCATCGCGGGCGAAGGCATGATCGTCACGCCCGGCGGCATTGACACCCACATCCACTTCATCTGCCCGCAGCAGATCGAAGAAGCGCTGTCCAGCGGCATCACCACCATGTTCGGTGGCGGCACGGGCCCGGCCACCGGCACCTTCGCCACCACCTGCACGCCGGGGCCCGAAAACATTGCGCGCATGCTGCAGGCGGCGGACGCCTTCCCCATGAACCTCGGCTTCCTGGGCAAGGGCAACGCCAGCCGGCCAGAAGGGCTGCGGCAGCAGGTGGAAGCCGGCGTGGTGGGCATGAAGCTGCACGAGGACTGGGGCACCACGCCCGCAGCCATCGACAACTGCCTGAATGTGGCCGAGGAAACCGACACGCAGGTGGCCATCCACACCGACACGCTCAACGAAAGCGGCTTTGTGGAAGACACCATTGCGGCCTTCAAGGACCGCACCATCCACAGCTTCCACACCGAAGGCGCGGGTGGTGGTCATGCGCCGGACATCATGAAGGTGGTGGGCCTGGGGAACGTGCTTCCCTCCTCCACCAACCCGACGCGGCCCTACACGGTCAACACCATCGACGAGCACCTGGACATGCTGATGGTGTGCCATCACCTGGACGCGTCGATCGCAGAAGACCTGGCCTTCGCCGATAGCCGCATACGCCGCGAAACGATTGCCGCCGAGGACATCCTGCACGACATGGGGGCCATCAGCATGTTCTCGTCGGACAGCCAGGCCATGGGCCGGGTGGGCGAGGTGATCATCCGGTGCTGGCAAACCGCGCACAAGATGAAGGTCCAGCGCGGCGGTCTTCCCGATGCATCACGGCCAGGCGGCCTGCTGGCGGGCGACACCGACCGCCACGACAACGCGCG
>JBEAWD010000126.1:0-5629 GCA_041160585.1 Pseudomonadota bacterium
TGTTCGTGGCCGAGGGCAAGACCCTGACGCTGGTGGCCACCGACGGTCACCGGCTGGCACTGGCGCAGGCTCAGCTGGAGCACGAAATGCCCAGGCAGGAAGTGATCCTGCCGCGCAAGACGGTGCTTGAGCTGATGCGCTTGTTGCGTGACGCCAAGGCTGAAGGCGAGGAGCAGGCACCCATCGAGATGCGCTTTGCGCCCAACCAGGCCAAGTTCAGTTTCTCGGGCCTGGAGTTCGTGACCAAGTTGGTCGAGGGCAAGTTCCCCGACTACAACCGCGTGATTCCCAAGAATCACAAGAACAAGATCACCCTGGGCCGTACCACGCTGCTGGCGTCTTTGCAGCGCGCGGCGATCCTCACCAGCGACAAGTTCAAGGGTGTGCGCCTGAACGTGGAAGCGGGTCTCATGAAGATTGCCTCGAGCAATGCCGAGCAGGAAGAGGCCAGCGAGGAGATCGAGATCGACTACGCCGGTGACGCCATCGAGATCGGGTTCAACGTGAACTACCTGATGGATGCCTTGGCCAACATGACGCAAGACATGGTGACGGTGGAGCTGCAGGATTCCAACTCCAGTGCCTTGCTGACCATTCCGCAGCAGGGTGGCTTCAAGTACGTGGTCATGCCCATGCGCATTTAAGAAAACAACATGTCCGATCAACAGAACTCGCCCGAACAGAATCCTTCCAACATTCCCGCAGATACCGGTTACGGCGAGGGCAGCATCCAGATCCTTGAAGGGCTGGAAGCGGTGCGCAAGCGACCGGGTATGTACATCGGTGACACGAGTGACGGCACCGGCCTGCACCACCTGGTCTTCGAGGTCGTCGACAACTCCATCGACGAAGCCTTGGCCGGTCACTGCGACGACATCACCGTCACCATCCATACCGACAACTCGATCAGTGTCATCGACAACGGCCGCGGCATTCCCACCGGCGTGAAGATGGATGACAAGCACGAGCCCAAGCGCTCGGCTGCGGAAATCGCACTGACCGAGCTGCACGCCGGCGGCAAGTTCAATCAGAACAGCTACAAGGTGTCAGGCGGCCTGCACGGCGTGGGCGTGTCTTGTGTGAATGCGCTGAGCAAGTGGCTGCGCCTGACGGTGCGGCGCGAGGGCAAGGTACACCACATCGAATTCCGTAAGGGTGTACCGCAGGACCGAGTGCTGGAGATGCGTGATGGCTTTGAGGTCAGCCCGATGAAGGTCATCGGCGACACCGACAAGCGTGGCACCGAGGTGCACTTCCTGCCCGACACCGACATCTTCCAACAGAACAACGAGTTCCACTACGACATCCTGGCCAAGCGCCTGCGTGAACTCTCCTTCCTGAACAACGGCGTGAAGATCCGCCTGGTGGATGAGCGCCACAACAAGGAAGACCTGTTCGCCTATGCCGGTGGTGTGAAGGGCTTCGTCGAATTCATCAACCATGGCAAGACGGCGCTGCACGGCAACATCTTCCACGCCATGGGCGACAAGGTGAGCGAGCAAGGCACCAACATCGGTGTTGAAGTGGCCATGCAGTGGAACAACGGCTACAACGAGTCGGTTCTGTGCTTCACCAACAACATTCCTCAGCGTGACGGTGGCACCCACCTCACGGGGCTGCGCGCGGCCATGACCCGTGTGATCAACAAGTACATCGAGGACAACGAACTGGCCAAGAAGGCCAAGGTGGAGATCAGCGGCGACGACATGCGCGAGGGCCTGGCCTGCGTGGTGAGCGTGAAGGTGCCCGAACCGAAGTTCTCCAGCCAGACCAAGGACAAGCTGGTGAGCTCCGAGGTACGCGCCCCGGTGGAAGACATCGTGGGGCGCCTGTTGACCGACTGGCTGCTGGAGAACCCCAACGACGCCAAGCAGGTGTGCAGCAAGATCGTGGAGGCTGCACGCGCGCGTGAGGCTGCACGCAAGGCCCGCGAGGCCACCCGCAAGACCGTGATGGGCGGCATGGGCTTGCCCGGCAAGCTGGCCGATTGCCAGGAAAAGGACCCATCCCTGTGCGAGATCTACATCGTCGAGGGTGACTCCGCAGGCGGTTCGGCCAAGCAGGGGCGCGATCGCAAGTTCCAGGCGATCCTGCCGCTGCGCGGCAAGATCCTGAACGTGGAGAAGGCGCGCTTTGACAAGGTGCTCAGCAGCGACGCCATCCTCACGCTCATCACCGCCTTGGGCACGGGCATCGGTGCCGAGGAATTCGACATCGACAAGCTGCGCTACCACCGGGTGATCGTGATGACCGATGCCGACGTGGATGGCGCGCACATTCGCACCCTGCTGCTGACCTTCTTCTACCGGCAGATGCGCGAACTGGTGGAGCGTGGGCATATCTACATCGCGCAGCCACCGCTTTACAAAGTGAAGCACGGCAAGCATGAGCAGTACCTCAAGGACGGGCACGAACTCGATGCCTTCCTGCTGAAGGTGGCCATCGACGGGGCCCGGGTGGAGCCCGGGGCAGGGCGCGCGGCCATCAGCGGGGATGCCCTGGCTGAACTGGCGCGACAGTATGTCGAAGCCACCAATGTGATCGATCGGCTATCGGCCTGGATGGACGTGCAAGCACTGCGTGCCATCAGTGACGGCCTGACGCTGGATCTTGATACGGCCGCATCCGCGCAAGCGTCGGCACAGGCTCTGCAGGCTGCGGTGCACGATGCCGTGGTGGAAAGCGTGCTCGATGCCCGCACCGACAAGCACATGCTGCGCATCGGGCGCCGGTTCCACGGCAACCTCAAGACCAGCGTGATCACCGCCGATTTCGTGCATGGGGCGGACTACGAGGTGCTTGCGCGAGCCGGTGTGACCTTCAAAGGCCTGCTGGCCGAAGACGCGGTGGTCAAGCGCGGCGAAGGCGAGAAGCAAAAGGAACACAAGGTGGCCGACTTCCGCGCTGCCATGGCCTGGCTGATGCTCCAGGCCGAGGGCGCGGTAGGCCGCCAGCGCTACAAGGGCCTGGGCGAAATGAACCCCGAGCAATTGTGGGAGACCACGATGGACCCCAATGTGCGCCGCCTCTTGCGTGTGCAGATCGAGGATGCCATCGAGGCCGATCGCGTATTCACCATGCTGATGGGTGACGAAGTGGAGCCTCGGCGCGACTTCATCGAGACCAACGCCCTGAGGGCGGCGAACATCGACGTGTGAACTCAGCTGTCGGCGCGCGCCATCACGAAATCGTGTTCCAGCGTGCAGAAGGGTCCGGGAAGCTCCCGGCCATCGGGCGCCTTGCCGCCGGCGTGCCGAACGAAATCCGCCACCAGTGAGGGCCGCACGCCGAACACGGCATCGCGGTCCAGGCGCGCGCTTTCGCGGTCAAAGAGGTGGGTCACCAAGGGACGCAGGCCCGGTGCGGTGATGCGGAAGTGCAGGTGGGCGGGGCGCCAGCTTTCGCCTGTGGTGGCGCGGATCATGCGGATGGCGGTGCCGTCCTGCGGGATGGGGTAGTCCACCGGCATCACGCTCCAGAAGTGGTAGCGCCCATCGTCGCCGGTGGTGAGTTGCCCTCGGGCCCAGGCGCCGTTCTGCTCGAAATCGTCCTGCACGTCATAGATGCCGCGGTCGTCGCTGTGCCAGATGTCGATCACCGCGCCCTTCACCGGTTGACCGTTGCCGTCGACGATGCGGCCTTGCGCATGGAAGGGGACGCCCTGGGCGCCCTGGCTGATGTCGGCACCCATGGCGAATTGCGGTGCGCCTTCGACCAGGAAGGGCCCGAGCAGGGTGGGCTCGGTTGCACCCTCGGGCCGGGCATAGTCCTGCGTGACGGTGAGCATCGACAGGCCCAGGGCGTCGGAGAAGATGATGAATTCGTTGCGACCCGGCGCGCACCACTTCCCCGTTTCTTCCAGCAGCTGCATGGCGGAGAACCATTCGGCCGAGGTCAGCTTCACATCCTTGGCGAAGGCATGCAGGTGTGTGATCAGCGACAGCATGATCTCCCGCAGGCGAGGGTCGGGCGTCGACTCGTAGCGCTTGAGCACCTCTTGCGTGATGAGGTCGGTGGTGTCGTAGGCAGTGCGCCCGTTCTGGGGGTTCATCGGGGGGTCTCCAGGGCATGGAAGTCGGTGGCCCGCGCCAGCAGGGCGTCGGCGGGCTTGAGGCGGAACTTGGCGATCTTCATCGAGCCGGTGTGGGGCAGCTCGTCCACCAGCACCACATAGCGCGGCTGCTTGATGGGCGCGAGTTGTGCGCAGGCGTGGGCATGCACGGCCGCAGGGGTGAGCGCGGTGCCGGGCTTGGCCACCACCGCGCACAGCACCTCTTCCTCACCCAGCTCGCTGGGCACGCCGATGGTGGCGCACTCCTGCACATCGGGGTGGGCGGCGATGGCGGTGTCGATCTCGGCGCCCGAGAGGTTCTCCCCGCGGCGCCGGATGATGTCCTTCTGCCGGGCGTGGAAGAAGCAGTAGCCGTCCTCATCTTGGCGCCCCAGGTCGCCGGTGCGGAACCAGCCGTCGCGAAAAGCCGCAGCGGTCTGTTCGGGGTCCTGCCAGTAGCCCTGCATCAACAGTGGGGTGCGCACCACCAGCTCACCGATTTCGCCGCATGGGACATCGCGCCCCTCCTCGTCCACCACCCGTACCTGCGGGCGCTCAACAGCGGGGTCTGGGTGAAAGGAGACGGTCCCCATGCTGCCCAGCTTGTGCGGCCCCAGGAAGGGGTTGGCCAGCACGCCCGGGATCTCGGTCATGCCGTAGCACTCGATCAGGGTGGACACGCCGAAGCGTTGGGTGAAGGCCTCGTGCAGGCTGGGGTTCAGCGGCGCGATGAACATCTTTCGCAGGGAGTGTCCCGGCACGAACTCCTCCGGTGGCCGGCGTGCCAGGATGGCTGCGGCCGACATGATCACGTTCACTTCCGTGGCGCCCGTGTGCGCCACGGTCTGCCAAAAGGTGGAGGCCGAGAAGCGGCGCACCAGGATGAGCGTGCCGCCACAGGCCATCGCACCACCCAGGGAGTACATCAGGGCATTGATGTGGAACATCGGCAGCACGCACAGCACCCGTTCGTCCGGCTGCAGGTAGAGGCGCTGCACGAAGGCCTCGGCGGTTAGGACATAGCTGCGCTGGCTGTGCATCACGCCCTTGGGGAAACCGGTGGTGCCGGAGGTGTAGAGGATGAACAGTGTGCTGTCGGCCCGGCCGCGCTGCGTGTCCGTGTCGGGCGGTGTGGCCGACCAGGGCATGGACGGCACGCGCGCGGCGGGGTCCGGGTCTTCGAGGACGGTCAGGCCCGGCGGGGGCGACAGAGGCTGTGTGGCCTCCTGCACGCGGGCCAGCGCCTCCTGCGAGCACAGGATGTGGCGCACGCCGGCGTGCTGGAAGATGTAGCGCGCATCCGCTGACGATACGTCAGGGTTGCAGGGCACCAGGATGGCCCCGATGCGCCCACAGGCCAGCAGCAGCACCGGGGTGGCCGGGTGGTTGTGGCTCATCAGGCCCACCCGAGCACCCTCTGCAATTCCCAGCCCCTGCAGCCACGCCACGGCGCGGTCAACCGAGTCGGCGACGTCGGACCAGCTCAGCGAACAGGCCCCTTGTTCGATGAGGGCGCGCGGCCCGCGCTTTGCCGAGCGGGAGGCGAAGAAGCCGCTCAGGGAGCCGTCGTGCGGCGCG
>JBEAWD010000249.1:0-19373 GCA_041160585.1 Pseudomonadota bacterium
CTGCTGCTGGGCCCCAACTGCCCGGGCCTGATCACGCCCGAGGAAATCAAGATCGGCATCATGCCGGGCCACATCCACCGCAAGGGCCGCATCGGCGTGGTCTCCCGCTCTGGCACGTTGACCTATGAAGCCGTGGCGCAGCTCACCGAGATCGGCCTGGGCCAGTCCAGCGCCGTGGGTATCGGTGGCGACCCGATCAATGGCCTCAAGCACATCGACGTGATGAGGGCCTTCAACGACGACCCCGACACCGATGCCGTGATCATGATCGGTGAGATCGGAGGCCCCGACGAAGCCGAGGCCGCACAGTGGTGCAAGGCCAATATGAAGAAGCCGATCGTGGGCTTCATCGCCGGCGTCACCGCCCCCCCGGGCAAGCGCATGGGCCACGCCGGTGCGCTCATCAGCGGCGGAGCCGACACAGCCGACGCCAAGCTGGCGATCATGGAAGAGTGCGGCTTCAAGGTCACGCGCAACCCTTCGGAAATGGCCAAGCTCCTCAAGGCGATGCTCTGACCGCGGCGCGCGGTCAGCCTCGCCCTTCCCCCTTTCCCGTCTGGCAGGGGCCACCGCAAGGTGGCCCCTTTTTCATGGGGTGCGACGGGTGCATGCGTAATGACCACAGGAATCGGTCTATCGGCCCGCCCTACACTGGCGGATTCACTCCTTTGTTTGGTGCAGAACCCCCATGGACGCCCTGACCTCCCCCGAATTCTGGATCGCCGTCGGTCAGATCATCATGATCGACATCCTGCTGGGTGGCGACAACGCAGTGGTGATCGCACTGGCCTGCCGCAAGCTTCCGGAAGCTCAGCGTCGCCTGGGCATCATCTACGGCACCGCGGGCGCCATCGGCCTGAGGGTGATCCTGATCTTCTTCGCGCTCACGCTTCTGGCCATCCCCTTCCTGAAGATCGTGGGTGCCTTGCTGTTGGTGTGGATCGGCGTGAAGCTGCTGGCCCCCGGTGATGACGATGAGCATGGCAACATCGAAGGGTCGGACCGTCTGTGGGCTGCCGTCAAGACGGTCATCATCGCCGACCTGGTGATGAGTGTCGACAACGTCATTGCCATCGCAGGCGCGGCCGAAGGCGCCGGCGGCGAGCACAAGATGTTCCTCGTGATCTTCGGCCTGGTGGTGAGCATCCCCATCATCGTGTGGGGCAGCCAGTTCGTGATCAAGCTGATGGATCGCTTCCCCATGATCATCACGGTTGGGGGAATGCTGTTGGGCTGGATCGCCGGCACGATGCTGGTGACCGACCCGGTGGTGGCCAACGTCCAGGAATGGACCTGGTTCCCCAAACTGCCCCAGACCGACCTGGTGCGCTACGGTGCCGGCATTGCGGGTGCTCTGGCGGTTCTGGCCATCGGCCGTTTGTTGGCCGCCCGATCAGGCGCGGCCAAGGTGGACACGGCCGCCCACTGATATCGGTCAACTGCCAGGCAGCCGTCGGGCCGCGCGCCGCGCCGGCTCGACTGCGCTTGTTGGCGACCCAGCGGAGCCCTCCCTCCTTGCCGCTTCGCTCCCCCGCTGTGGGTGTTCCCGCCACCGGAGGCATCCGCGCAGACCCCCTTCGGACGCTGCCGACGCCCCGGGCAAGTGGCTATAGTGCTTGGCCACAGAAGATTCCAACCGAGACTCGAGGGAGTAACGCAATGAACCGATCACAGTGGCATCGGCCGGAAGGCCGACACGGCACGAACCATCGTGGCTTCACGCTCATCGAACTGATGATCGTGGTGGCCATCATCTCGGTGTTGGCCGCGATCGCCCTGCCGCAGTACCGCAACTACGTGGCCAAGGCCGAGGTCGGCACCGCCCTGTCTAACGTAGCCGGTGAAAAGGTGAAGGTAGCCGAGGCGGTCAATGCGGGCGCGGCTGGGCAGGACCTGTGCGCCGGCTTGAACCCAGCGATCTGCGCGGCCAACGCCACAGCCGTCAAGCTCACCGGACGCTACCCGGCCACGGCCAACGCCGACGCCGAGGCCTCAACCGTGATCACCCTTGAACTCAAGGACACCACCGCATCGCCGCTGACCTGGGAATGCAAGGTGGCCAAATCGGCGGTGGCCGGTTACCAGACCGACAGCTGCGACAAGCTCTCGCCCTGAAGGCCAGGTCGACCACGCCTTGACCCGTCACCCTGGTGCCACGCAGCCTCCAATGAAGCTGATGGTGGCACTATCCGCACTGGCGGCCACGCCCATGGTGCTGTCGGCCACCGCTGCGCCCTGGGCAGTCTCCCTCGCGTGGTGGACCGGCGTGCTCGTCGGCCTGCTGGTCTTGGCCTACGGGGCGCGAAGCTGGTCAGACGCGCCCCTGCAGGTGGCCGCATTCGAAACGGCAGACCCTAGGCGATCGCACTTGCCGCAGCTGCTGATCCACACGGCGGCGATAGCCGGCCTGCTCAGCGCCGTCATCAGCCTGGCCCAAGTGATGGCGCCCGAGGCCGCGGCGTGGATCTGGGGCGTTCAGACCACGGCAGATCTCGTCGAAAGCCAGTCCGCCCGTCATCCGCCTGAGTCATGGCACCTGACCACCGTGCTGCTGTGTGGGGTTGTAGCAGCGGTCGTGCTGCGAACCCAATGGCGCATGGGAAAGACCACCGCACGGGCAGGCACCGACTCCGCCAATGACGCGCCCTACCGTCGCAGCGCTCTGGTGATACTCGGCATTTGGGTCCTGCACAGCCTGGTCGAGTACCCACTTGGGTACCCCTATGCGGTATTGCCCGCGGCGCTGGCCCTTGTCGTGTGGCGGGGCTGGGACCGGCCCTGGCAACGCGCGGCGCGATGGCAGGCCGTGCTGATGGTCAGTGGCGGCGCGGCCTTGCTGCTGTGCTCGCTGTCGGTCCTTGTCGACCAGCGGCCCTTCAGCCGCAGCCATCACGCCGCCGTGGGCGCCACCCAATGCCCGCTCTTGCCGCCCTGCTTTTCCAGCAGGCGCACGCCGGTCATCTCCATGCCGCGGTCCGCCGCCTTACACATATCGTAGATGGTGAGCAGGCCCACCTGCACGGCGGTGAGGGCCTCCATCTCCACACCGGTATTGCCCACGGTTTCAGCTGTAACGACGCAGCGCACCGCAGGCATCTCCTCGACAAGCTCGAAGTCCACTGCCACCCGTGTGAGCGGCAGCGGGTGGCACAGGGGAATCAACTCCGGCGTCTTCTTGGCAGCCATGATGGCCGCGATGCGGGCGATGCCGATCACGTCTCCCTTTTTCGCCTGCCCTTGCCGGATCAGGTCGAAGGTGCTTCGCTGCATGTGGATGCGGCCCTCGGCCACGGCCACGCGGTGGGTGTGGGCCTTGGCGCCGACGTCGACCATATGGGCTTGGCCCTGGGCGTCGAAATGGGTCAACGGAGACGTGGATGCGGCGTTGGACTCTGAAGTCATCTTGAAAACCTGTGGGGACATGCACGAGCAACAAACCGATGCGATGATAGGCGACATGCACGAGCCCCCTGGCCGCACACCAGACCGCCGCGGCACGCCCAGACAAAAGCGCCGGTTGGCGCGTTTGGCAGCCGCGCTGGCCCTGGCCTTGGGTGCCGCCCACGTGCCAACGGGCCTGGCTGCCAGCGACGGGGCTGAACCGCAGCGGCTTCCGTCTCTGGGTGAGCCCGACTCCGGCGACATCACCGAGGGCACCGAGCGACGGATAGGCGAATACATCATGCGCCAGGTCCGGCGCGACCCCTCCTACCTGGACGATCCGCTGCTGCTGGCCTACTCCCAGTCAATGTGGAACCCGCTGGTGCGTGTGGCGCGCGCGCGCGGCGAGATCGTGCCGGAAACCGACCAGGCTTTTGCCTTCGAGACTTTCCTCATTCGCGACAAGTCGATCAACGCCTTCGCATTGCCGGGCGGTTTCGTGGGCATCCACCTCGGCCTCATCGCGCAGTCCACCACCATGGACGAACTGGCCGCGGTGCTGGCGCATGAATTGGCGCACGTCACGCAGCGCCATATCGCGCGCTCCAACAGCAGCGCGCGTCGACAATCCGCGCTGGGCTTGGCGGGCATGCTGCTAGGCCTTCTGGCCGCCGCGCGCAGCGGAAGCCCCGACCTGGCGCAGGCCACCATCATGGGCTCGCAAGCCGCCATGGCCCAGGGGCAACTGAATTTCTCGCGTGACATGGAGCGCGAGGCCGACCGCATCGGCTTCACCATCATGACCGAGGCAGGCTACAGCGGCGCCGGGGTGGCGGCCATCTTCGAAAGGCTGCAGCGGGCCAATCGGCTCAACGACAGCGGCAATTTCCCCTACCTGCGCAGCCACCCCTTGACGGTGGAGCGCATCGGTGAGGCGCAGTCCCGCCTGCAGCAAGCGCAGGCACAGGCCCAATCGGCCAGCCTCGGTATCCCAGGAGGGCCCGTGGGCCAGACGGTTCGCATCACCGAGCAACGCTTGGCGCAGGACCTGCCGTCGCCAGAAATGCACCAACTGATGCGCGCTCGCGCGCGGGTGTTGATGGAAACCCATGTGCCCGCGCTGCGACGATGGCAAGCGCTGGCGTCGCAGGATATGGTGCCCGAGGAAAAGCTGGGGGCGCTGTACTCGGCCACCCTGGCCAGTGTGATGTTGGGTGAGTCACGGGTCGCGCAGCGGCACCTGCAGGACCTGATGGCCCGTCCGCTGCAGATGGCCAGCCGTGCGGTGGTGGAATTGCTGTCGGCCGAAGTGGCCGTCTTGCAGGGTCAAGCCCACCGCGGCCTGGCCCTGCTGGAAACGCTCGATGGCCGAGAGCGGACCGTTCGCATGGCGCGTGCCGAAACCGCCCTGAAGTGGTTGCAGCAGGCGGGCGACATCCGCGAGCGGGCCGCCGCGCGCCAGGCCCTGCAGTTGCACACCGACAACCTGGCCACCTGGGTCATCAACCACAAGCGCGACGCGCTGGCCTGGTCGGTGCTGTCCACCTGCCAGCAGGCGCTTGACCAACCGCTGCGCGCGGTCCGTGCCGACGCTGAAGCGCGTTGGGCGCTCGGTGACCTCAACGGCGCGCTGGATCGCTTCAAGGCTGGGCAACGACTGGTGCGAACCAGCCGCACACCGGACCATGTAGAGGCCTCGGTCATCGACTCGCGTCTGCGCGATCTTGAGCGTGAACGTCGCCGCGCCTTCGCCGAAATTCGCGGTATCCGCGAAGAGGACTTGCCCCCGGTCTTGCCGCCCAACGTGCCGATCTAGCGCACACCGGTGCGTGGCCTGCATGGGAAAACGCGCACATCGGTTGTGACCACGCGACAAAAACCGATCGGCAAGGGCATCAACGTTGGCTTTCAGAGGGAAATCCCCTTCTCTGCGAGGAGAACTCGCATTACCATTGCCGCCGCAGGGTGCCCGAGAACAACCGAGCCGCTTTTAGAACGCTCATCTCCGCCCGGCACATCAACAACGACCTTGATGGAGAGATTGAACATGGCAACTGCGAAGAAGGCCGCTCCGGCCAAGAAGGCGGCACCGGCCAAGAAGGCTGCACCCGCGAAGAAGGCCGCTCCGGCCAAGAAGGCGGCGCCCGCCAAGAAGGCCGCTCCGGCCAAGAAGGCAGCCGCTCCGGCGAAGAAGCGCACGCCCAATGCCGCCTTCATGAAGGCCATGGCCGTCAGCGACTCGCTGGCAGCCGTGATCGGCAAGGGCCCGTATCCCCGCACCGAAGTGACCAAGAAGGTCTGGGAATACATCAAGAAGCACAAGCTGCAAGACGCCGTCAACAAGCGCATGATCAACGCGGACGACAAGCTCAAGGCCATCTTCAAGAAGGCCCAGGTTTCGATGTTCGAGATGACCAAGCTGATCAACGGCCATCTGAAGTGATTGCGTACGGGGCCTGCCCCAGCGGCAGGTCTTCAGCGCCATGAAAAAGCCGGCCCTCGGGCCGGCTTTTCCTTTTGCGCCTTGGCTTCAGCCCAGGTGCTGTTTCAGGAAAGCCTCGCTGCGCTCGCGTGCGAGCCGCGCGGCCTCCGCATCGAACGACCCGCGCTGGTCGCAATTGAAACCGTGGTCAGCAGCGTAGACGTGCACCTCCACACCTGGCTGCGCTGCAGCGAAAGCCTTGACGCTGTCGGTGGGAATCCAGTGGTCACGCTCACCGAAATGGGCCAGCACCGGGCACTGCGGCGCGAGCTGCGCGTGGTTGGGAATGCCGCCACCATAGTAGGGCACAGCTGCTGAGAAGCCCTTGAGCTTGCAGGCCGAGAGCCAACTCAAGAGCCCGCCCCAACAAAAGCCCAGCACACCCACCTTGCCGCCGGATCCCAGGCGCCGCTGCAGTTCGGCACGTGCCGCGTCAATGTCCAGCAGCGGGGTGTCCAGCCCGGCTGCCTGCATCAGGCCGAAGCCACGCTGCATGTCGGCCTCGGTGTAGCCCAGCTCGATGCGCGGCTCCTGGCGGTCGAACAGGGCCGGCGACAAGGCCAGGTAACCCACGGCAGCCCAGCGGTCGGCCACCGAACGGATGTGAGAGTTCACCCCGAAGATCTCCTGCACCACCACCACCGCGCCGCGCGGCGTACCGACAGGCTCGGCGAGGTAGGCGGACAGCGATCGTCCATCGGCAGCGGTGAGTTCAATCGTCTGACCCATGGGCCTTGCTCCTTTCAAGAAGAACGGAATCGGAAAGGGCCGAGCGCTGCAAGCCCGGCCTGTTGCCGATTCTTACCCCGCTGGTGCGGACACCGCCGGCAAGAGGGCTTTCAGAAAGCGGCCCGTGTGGCTTTCAGCGCAGGCCGCCACGTCTTCGGGCGTACCGGCCACCAGCACGCGACCGCCACCGCTGCCACCTTCGGGCCCAAGGTCCACCACCCAATCGGCCGTCTTGATCACATCCAGGTTGTGCTCAATGACGACGATGGTGTTGCCGGCATCGCGCAGCTGAGCCAGCACCTTCAGCAGCAGCTCGATATCGTGGAAGTGCAGACCGGTGGTGGGCTCGTCCAGTATGTACAGGGTACGGCCGGTGTCTCGCTTGGACAGCTCCAGCGCCAACTTCACCCGCTGGGCCTCGCCGCCTGAGAGCGTGGTGGCGCTCTGGCCCAGGGTGATGTAGCCCAAGCCCACATCCAACAGGGTCTGCAGCTTGCGCGCGAGGGTGGGCACGGCACTGAAGAAGGCGTATGCATCCTCCACCGTCATGCCCAGCACCTCGTGGATGTTCTTGCCCTTGTAGAGAATCTCCAGCGTTTCGCGGTTGTAGCGCTTGCCATGGCAGACGTCGCAGGGCACGTACACATCGGGTAGGAAGTGCATTTCCACCTTGATGACGCCGTCGCCCTGGCAGCTTTCGCAGCGCCCACCCCCCTGTGCGGCGGCCACATTGAAGGAGAAGCGGCCCGGCCCGTAGCCGCGCTCGCGCGCGGTGGGCACATCGGCGAACAGCTCGCGAATGGGTGTGAACAGACCGGTGTAGGTGGCCGGATTGCTGCGCGGCGTGCGTCCGATGGGGCTTTGGTCGACGTTGATGACCTTGTCCAGAGCCTCTGCGCCGTCGATCTCATCGTGGGGTGCAGGCTCGGTGCCGGCGTGATTCAGACGCTTGGCCATGGCCGCGTACAGCGTGTCGTTGATCAGGGTGCTCTTGCCCGAACCCGACACCCCTGTCACGCAGGTCATCACGCCCAGCGGAATCTGCACCGTGACGCCACGCAGGTTGTGGCCGCGCGCGTTGACGATGCGCAGATGCGAAGGCCCAGCCAGGCCCCAGGCACCCGCGGCCGGCGTGCGGCGCTGGCCGGGCACCTCGATGCGCAGCACCTGACCCAGGTAGCGGCCGGTGAGGCTGTCTTCGTCAGCAGCCACCTCGGCCGGCGTGCCCTGCGCCATCACACGGCCCCCATGCACACCGGCGCCTGGGCCGATATCCACCACATGGTCGGCCGCGCGGATCATGTCCTCGTCGTGCTCCACCACGATGACGCTGTTGCCCAGGTCACGCAAATGATGCAGGGTGGCGATCAGGCGTTCGTTGTCCCGCTGGTGAAGGCCAATGCTGGGCTCATCCAGCACATACATCACGCCCGTCAGGCCCGATCCAATCTGGCTGGCCAGACGAATGCGCTGGGCCTCGCCGCCCGAGAGCGTGTCGACGCTGCGCTCCAGGCTCAGGTAATTCAGGCCCACATCGTTGAGAAAACGCAGGCGCGAACGGATCTCGCGCACCACCTTGTCGGCGATGCCGGCCTTGCTGCCCTGCAACTGCAAGGTGTCGAAGTAGGACTGGCACTCCTGCAGCGTGGTGGCCTCCACCTCGTAGATCGGCCTGCCGCGCTGCCCATCGTGGTGGCGCAGGAACACGTGCATGGCCTCACGACGCAGGCGATGGCCGCGGCACAAAGGGCATGGCTTGGGCGACTGCAAGCGGCTGAGTTCTTCGCGCACGATGGCCGAATCGGTTTCGCGCAGGCGACGTTCCAGCGAGGGGATGATGCCCTCGAAGGGATGGCGCCGGCGCACAGCGCGCGACTTGCCGCGCCCGCCTTCGACCGCGTACTCGAACTCGATGGCCTCCTCGCCCGAACCCTGCAGCAAGGTGTGCTGGATGGTCTTGGGCAGTGACTCATAGGGCGCTTCCAAGTCGAATTGGTAATGCGCAGCCACCGACTCCAACAGGCTGAAGGTGTAGCGGTTTCGGCGGTCCCATCCCTTGATCGCGCCGCTGGCCAGGCTGAGTTCCGGAAAGCCCACCACACGCTGGGCATCGAAGGCGGTGATGTGCCCCAGGCCGTCGCAGCCCGTGCAGGCGCCCATGGGCGAGTTGAATGAGAACAGGCGTGGCTCGAGCTCGGGCAGCGAATAAGCACAGACCGGGCAGGCGTAGGTACTGGAAAACCAATGCTCACGGCCGCTGTCGATCTCAAACGCCACCACGCGGCCACTGGCCATGCGCAGCGCGTTCTCGATGCTCTCGGCCAGGCGCTGCCGTTGCGCGGTGGCCTCTTCGGCACGGGTCTTGAGTCGATCCACCACCACGTCGATGTCGTGCTTTTCGTGGGGGTCAAGTTCGGGCAGCTCACTGACCTCGAACACGCGCGCGCTGGCCTGACCCGCGCGGATGCGAAAGCGCACATAGCCGCGCGACTGCAGATCTTCCAGCAGATCGTGGAAGCTGCCCTTCCGGTCTCGCACCACCGGCGCCAGGATCATCAGCTTGGTGCCCTCGGGCAGGCCCAGTACCGCATCGACCATCTGCGCCACCGGGGTAGCGGCCAGGGGCTCGTCATGGTCGGGGCAATAGGGTGTACCTGCCCGGGCGTACAGCAGGCGCAGGTAGTCGTGGATCTCGGTGATCGTGCCCACCGTCGAGCGCGGGTTGTGGCTGGTGGCCTTCTGCTCGATGGCAATCGCCGGGCTCAGGCCCTCGATCACGTCGACATCGGGCTTGTCGGTCTGCTGCAGGAACTGGCGCGCGTAGGCCGAGAGGCTTTCCACGTAACGCCGTTGGCCCTCGGCATACAGCGTATCGAAGGCCAGGCTCGACTTCCCCGAACCCGACAGCCCGGTGATCACCACCAGTGCGTTCTTCGGGATGTCGAGGTCGATGTTCTTGAGGTTGTGCGTGCGGGCGCCGCGGATGCGAAGGTGGGTGTCGGCGGGCATGCTGACTCGGTTTGCGGGCAACCGGCCATTATCCGAAATCGCATGTGGCTTGTCGCCTGGCCAAGCATCGTTGGCTTGGCACGCGCCGGTGACGACTACATCAGGGACAGTAGATCGGCCCCATAGGCCTCCAGCTTGTGAGCACCCACTCCGCTGATCGTCGACAGCTCGTCGGCCGTGCGCGGCTGGCGCGCGGCCATTTCCGCCAAGGTGCTGTCGTGGAAGATCACGTACGGTGCACGCCCCTGCGCGCGGGACTGGGCGGTGCGCCAGGTCTTGAGCCGCTCATAGCGGGCCTGCGCGGCCTCGTCGAATTCGACGATCCAGTCGTGTGCGCTTCGGCTGCCGGCACCCTGAGCACCCCCGCTTCGGCGGGCCGGCTTGAGCGGTCGCGTGCTGAGCTTGAGCTGTTCCCGGGGCTGCTTCATGGTCAGCGCCACCTCGCCGCGCAACACGGCGCGTGCGTTCTCGGTCAGCAGCAGGGTAGGGAACTCGGTCTCGGTCACCACATGGCCCTGGGCCACCAACTGGCGCAGCACCGCGCGCCACAGGGCCTCGCTCAGATGGCGCCCGATACCGTAGGTGGACAACTGATCGTGCCCATACTGGCGCACCTTGGGCGAGGGCTTGCCGCGCAGCACGTCGATCAGATGGGCTGCGCCGAAGGAGCGCGCGCCCTGGTGCTCGCCGTGCTGAGCCATGCGGTAGATGCAACTCAGCGCCATGCGGGCAGCCTCGGTGCCATCCCACAGTTCGGGCGGCTCCAGGCAGTTGTCGCAGTTGCCGCAGGGTTCACTGTCTTCACCGAAATAGGACAGCAGGCGCTGGCGCCGGCAGTCGTGCGCCTCGGCCAGCATCAGCATGGCCTCGAGCTTGCCGCGCAGCACGCGCTTGAATTCCTCGCTGGCCTGGCCGTCTTCGATCAGGCGGCGTTGGCCCACCACATCGGCCAGACCATAGACCATCCAGGCCTCGGCCGGCTCGCCATCGCGCCCGGCGCGGCCGGTTTCCTGGTAGTAGCCTTCCACGGTGCGAGGCAAGTCAAGATGCGCCACGAATCGCACATCGGGCTTGTCGATGCCCATGCCGAAGGCGATGGTGGCCACCATCACCAAACCCCCATCGCGGGTGTCATGGTCGACGAAGGCCTGTTGGTGCTGCTGACGCACATCCAGCTGCAGCCCCGCGTGGTAGGGCAGTGCGCGGATGCCTTGGTCGCTCAGCCACACCGCTGTTTCCTCCACCTTCTTGCGCGTGGCGCAGTAGACGATGCCGGCCTCGTTCTGGTGTCCATCGCGGATGAAGGCCAGCAGCTGCGCGCGCGGGTCTTCCTTCTCGACGATGGTGTAGCGGATGTTGGGCCGGTCGAAGCTGCTGACGAAGCTGCGCGCGTGCTCCAGGCCCAGGCGTTCGACGATATCGGCCCGGGTAAGCGCATCGGCGGTGGCGGTGAGGGCCAGTCGGGGTACGCCGGGGTAGCGCTGGGCGAGTTGCGACAGGCCCAGGTAGTCCTCGCGGAAGTCATGGCCCCACTGGCTCACGCAGTGAGCCTCGTCGATGGCGAACAGGCTGAGCAGGCCGCGTTCATGCAGGGAATCGAGCATGGCCAGGAAGCGTGGCGTGAGCACGCGTTCTGGCGCGGCATAGAGCAGGCTCAGCTGCCCGGTGCGCCAACGGCGCTCGATGTCCTGCGCGTCCTCGCTGCTCAGGGTGGAGTTGAGGAAGGCCGCCTGGACGCCCAGTTGTTCCAGGGTGCTCACCTGGTCCTGCATCAGGGCGATCAGCGGGCTGACCACCAGGCTGGCGCCCAGCCCGCAACGCTGACGCACCAGGGCGGGTACCTGGTAGCACAGGCTCTTGCCGCCGCCCGTGGGCATCAGTACCAGGGCGTTGTGGCCGGCACAAACGTGGTCGACGATGTCACCCTGTTGTCCCCGGAAAGCCCCGTAGCCAAAGACTTCATTCAGCACCGCCAGCGGCGTGTGACTCGGGTGGTGGGGGGGCGTTTGAGGAAGGGCAGACATGCAGTGCGCGCGAAACCCGAATGGTACCGGGGCCCGACGCAGCAACGCATCGCCCCAGGGCTTGTCGGCCTGCCCCGCTACCCGTGTCCCACCTCTGATGGCACCCTCGCGCCACACCTGCGGGGGATGGGCAGGCCACACCCGGTCGGCATAATCGAGTTCACCCATCAACCCGTCAGCCTGACCCGAACCGCGGAGCACCTCATGGCCTCGATCAACAAAGTCATCATCATCGGCAACCTCGGCCGTGACCCCGAACTGCGCTACACACCCAGCGGCTCGGCCGTGTGCAACGTCAGCATCGCCACCACCCGCAACTGGAAGAGCAAGGACAGTGGCGAACGCGTCGAGGAAACCGAATGGCACCGTGTGGTCTTCTATGACCGCCTGGCCGAAATCGCCGGTGAGTACCTCAAGAAGGGCCGGCCGGTTTACGTCGAAGGCCGCCTGAAGACCCGCAAGTGGCAGGACAAGGACGGCAAGGACAACTACACCACCGAAATCGTGGCCGAACAGATGCAGATGCTCGGCGGCCGTGAGGGCGGCGGCATGGGCGGCGGCGCGGGGATGGGCGACGAAGAAGGCTACACGCCCGCACGGCGTGAAGCGCCGGCGGCCAAGCCGGCCGGTGCGGCCAAGCCCGCAGCCAAGCCCGCTGGTGGCCTTGGCGACATGGACGACGACATTCCCTTCTGACGCTGCTGTCGAGCGGCGTCTGAGCCGTGGCTCAGGCGCAGCTCAAACGCGGCGGCGGGGTCTGCGAAAGCGCTTCACCCCGCGCGTCGACTGATCTGGAGCCGGGAAGGCTGCCATCACGCGGCGCACCCACCATACCGCCCCACCAAGAAACGCGATGGTCCATCCCAGGAACATCAACGCCGAAAAGGTGTTGGCGCGCGGGTCGATCCGCTCCGAGATGAACAGCGCCAACATGCCCGCCAGGAACACGGTCAGCAAGGTGCCGAACCCATCCAGAAAGGGCGCCAGTCGGTCAAGGCTGGTCGCGCGGCGCTCGCCGGCGAACCAGTACTCCGCATGGGGCAGGTTCACGCCACCGGAAGCCCTTCGACGCAGCAGCAGCAGCACGCCAGGGCCCGACGCCCAGGGCATCACCAGCATCACGCCCGACAGCGCCCACAGGGCCACGATGTCCCGCTGAATCTCCGGCAAGGGGGCATACACCGTCCAGGCGTGGTGCAGCAGCGCCAAGCCGGCCGCCCACATCACAAGGAACAGGCGGCGCGCCGGGCTCATCGGCAATCAGGTGCAGTCGCTTGCGTCAGCGCGGTTAAACCACCGCGCCCGCATTCGGGTCGTTGGGATCTTCCGTCTTCGCCGGTCCGCCCTTGACCAAGTCTTCTCGCTCGACACCCAACCACATGGCGATACCGGCGGCCACGAAGATGGACGAGTAGATGCCGAAAAGGATGCCGATGGTCAGGGCCAGCGCAAAGTAGAACAGCGTGGGCCCACCGAAGATCAGCATCGACAGCACCATCATCTGCGTGCTGCCGTGCGTGATCACGGTGCGGCTGATGGTCGAGGTGATGGCGTTGTCGATCACCTGCGGCGTGGTGAGCTTGCGGTACTTGCGAAACACCTCGCGGATCCGGTCGAAGATCACCACAGACTCGTTCACCGAGTAGCCCAACACCGCCAGGATAGCCGCCAGGACCGCAAGCGAAAACTCCCACTGGAAGAAGGCAAAGAACCCCAGGATGATCACCACGTCGTGCAGGTTGGCGATGATGCCGGCCACGCTGAACTTCCACTCGAAGCGCACCGCCAAGTACAGCATGATGCCGATCACGGTGAACAACAGGGCCAGCGCGCCGTCACGCGCCAACTCAGAGCCCACGGCCGGGCCGATGAACTCGGTGCGGTTGAGCTTGATCGGCTCGGTCGGCCCCGCCGCCAGGGTTGCGCCTGCTGTGGGGCCTGCAGTGGCATCGGCCTGTGCAGAAGCGGCCACCACACAGGCGGTGCGGCTGACCTGCTCGCCCTGGGGCGTGGTGTAGCTGCGCGTCTGAACCGTCCCCTGCTCGGCGGCGCACAGGGCATCGAAGGTGCGGGCCGATACCTCGCCTTGCTTCATCTCGCCGCGCACGGGCAGGCGGATGAGCACATCGCGCGAGGTCCCGAACTTTTGAACCTGCACTTCGCCGAAGCCCAGGGCTTCGACGGCCTCACGCGTCTTGTTGATGTCGGCTGCCTGCGCATACTCCACCTCCATCACCGTGCCACCGGTAAATTCGATGGACAGGTGCAGGCCTCGGGTGGCAATGAAGAATACCGCCGCAGCGAAGGTGATGAACGAGATGAGGTTCAACACCAGCGCATGGCGCATGAACGGGATGTCGCGGCTGATTCGGAAGAATTCCATGGTTCGTGCTCCCTGCTGCCGCTTCAGGCCTTGAGGTCGGTTGACGGTTCAGTCGCGGCGGGGGCGGGGGCCGTTCCCGGCTTCCACACCTGTCCGATCGACACGCCCTTCAACTTCTTCTGGCGGCCATACCAGAGGTTGACCAAGGCACGAGAGAACACCACCGCCGAGAACATCGAGGTGAGGATGCCCAGGCAGTGCACCACGGCAAAGCCGCGCACCGGGCCTGATCCGAAGGCCAGCAGCGCCACGCCCGCAATCAGGGTGGTGACGTTGGAGTCCAGGATCGTGGCCCAGGCGCGCTCATAGCCGGCGAAGATGGCCGACTGCGGTGGCACCCCGGCGCGCAGCTCCTCGCGCACACGCTCGTTGATCAGCACGTTCGCGTCGATGGCCATGCCCAGCGTGAGCGCAATGGCCGCAATGCCCGGCAGCGTCAGTGTGGCCTGCAGCATGGACAGCACCGCCACCAGCAGCAGCAGGTTGAAGCCCAGGGCCAGCGTGGAAAACACACCAAACAGGAGGTAGTACCCGCACATGAACAGCGCGATAGCCGCAAAGCCGTAGATCACGCTGTTGAAACCCTTGTCGATGTTCTCCGCGCCCAGGCTCGGGCCGATGGTGCGCTCCTCGATGATCTCCATCGGGGCGGCCAGCGCGCCGGCTCGGGTGAGCAGCGCGATGTCGGCAGTCTCCTGGGGCGTGAAGTTGCCGGTGATCTGAAACTGGTTGCCGAACTCGCCCTGGATGGTGGCCACCGACACGGCTTCACCCTTGCCCTTTTCGTACAGCACGATGGCCATGGGCTTGCCCAGGTTCTCGCGCGTGACACTGCGCATGGCACGGCCGGCGGCGTCATTCAGGTTGACGGACACGGCCGGGCGCTGGTTCTGGTCCAGCGTGGCCGAGGCCTTTTCCAGCTGCTCGCCCGTGGCGATCACCTCGCGCTTGAGCGAGACGGTGCGTTGCGCCGTCTCGCCTGGGGACAAGCGGACCGGCACGGTTTCACTGCCTGTGCCGGCCTGGTCCACCAGACGGAACTGCAGCGTGGCGGTGCGGCCGATGATGTCCTTGGCACGCGCGGTGTCCTGCACGCCGGGCAGCTGTACCACCACGCGGTCGGCGCCCTGGCGCTGGATCACGGGTTCGGCCACACCCAGTTCGTTCACCCGCTTGTGCAGGGTCTCGATGTTCTGCGTGACGGCCTGACTGCCGATGTCGGCCATGGCCTTGGGCGTCAGCCGTGCGGTCAGCCGTGTGCCTTCGGGCACCTTGTCGTCTGTCCAGGTCATGGTGGTCAGGCGGCTGGTCAGCAGGTCACGCGCGGCGTTGACCGAGGCCTCCTCGCTGATCACCACGCTCAGGCCATCGCCATCGCGGGTGAGGCCGGTGAAGCGGATGCGCTTTTCACGCAGGGCACCACGCACTTCCGATTGGTAGGCATCGATCTGCTGCTTGACGGCCGAGCGCATGTCCACCTGCATCAGGAAGTGCACACCGCCGCGCAGGTCCAGCCCGAGGTACATCGGCAATGCGCGCATCGAGGCCAGCCAGGCCGGCGAACGACTCAGCAGATTGAGCGCCACGATGTAGGACGGATCCGCCGCGTCGGGGTTCAGCGCCCGCGCAATCGCATCCTTGGCCTTGATCTGGGTGTCGGTGTCGTCGAGACGCACGCGCACCGAGGCGCCATCGAAGCTCACGCGATCGGCCTTGATGGCCGCATCGTCGAGCACCTTCTGCACCCGGTCGATCATGTTGAAGTCGACCTTGACCGTGACCTTGGCGCTGGAGACCTGCACGGCCGGCGCCTCGCCAAAGAAGTTGGGCAGCGTGTACAGCACGCCGATGAACAACGCCACCAGGATGAAGGCGTATTTCCAAAGGGGGTAGCGGTTCATGGCGTGCGCCGGGGCGGCAGCCCCGGTGGCAAGTGGGTCAGTGGCTTACTTGATCGAGCCCTTGGGCAGCACCTGCGTGACGGCCTGGCGCTGCACCATCACCTCCACGCCCTCGGCCACCTCGATATGCAGGTTCGATTCACCCACCCTGCTGATCTTGCCGTACAGGCCGCCGGCGGTCACGACCTCATCACCCTTGGCCAGGGCATCCACCATGGCCTTGTGTTCCTTCTGGCGCTTCATCTGCGGGCGGATCATGATGAAGTACAGCACCACGAACATCAGAATCAGCGGCAGCAGGCTCATCAGGCTGCTCTCGAGGCCACCCTGGGCGGCGGCGGGGGCGGTTTGGGCATAAGCCGAAGAAATGAACATGTGGGTCCTTCAATCGCAAGCAAACCCACAATTTTAACGTGGGCAGTCCAAGGTTCAGGGAAAGCCTTGTGGCGCGTAGGCCCGCGTGAACTGGCACGATGCCCCCATGCACGCCTTTCCCGATACCCGGCCCGGTCTTCCATCCCTGCCCGAGGGCTACCGCGTGATGGTGATCGGAGCAAGCGGCGGCATTGGAAGGGCGATTTGCGACTGGCTGGAAGCCGACCCTCGTTGTGCCCGGGTGCAGCGACTGGGTCGGCAAGCGCAGGCCGGCGTGCCCGCGGTGGACTTTCAGCAGCCCGACTCGATGCAGGCCGCCGCCCAGGCGCTTCAGGACGGTCAACCCTGGCACGCATTGATCGTGGCCAGCGGCATCCTGCACGGCCCCGCACTGCGCCCCGAAAAACGCCTGGCCGACCTCGAGGCCGCTGCGTTTTCTCAGGTGCTGACCATCAACACGGTGGGCCCTGCATTGGCGCTGCGCCACTTCACGCCCCTGCTGCCGCGCCACCCTCAAGCCCGCAGCTTGGTGGGGGTGTTGTCGGCGAGGGTGGGCAGCATGGGCGACAACCGGCTGGGTGGCTGGATGGCCTATCGCGCGTCGAAGGCGGCCCTGAACATGGTGGTCAAGACAGCGGCCATCGAGCTGGCCCGCACGCACAAGGGGCTGGCACTGGCTGCGCTGCACCCGGGCACGGTGCGCACAGGCCTGTCAGAGCCCTTCGATGGCCATTCCCGGGGGCGCGACCCGATGGAAGCTGCCGCCCAGCTGTTGCAGGTGCTTGATGCGCTGCAGCCCGAAGACAGCGGCTGCTTCAAGGCCTACGACGGCCAGTCCCTACCCTGGTGAACGGGGCGGCTGGTAGAACAGGGGCAGCGGATCGATGCAAGGGATCAAGCCTGACGGGGCTTGCGTGGCCCGCGCCGCCAGGAAGGTACGCACGCGCCAGGCCGAGTTCCAGGGCCGGGTGTTGCTGCTCCACACGCCCTCGGGCAGTACCTGCGCCCGCCCATCGGATTCGCGCACCAACACCACCACCGGCTCCAGGGCATCGAACTGCGCCTGCAGCACGAACCACCCGCCCGGCCATGCATCGGCCTGAAGCACCACGGCCGAACGCGAGTCCGGCGGGCTGAACTCACGCAGGGCCTCAAGGGCTGGCAGCACCTGGGGGTCTTGGGGTTGCAAGCGCTTGAGCGGCGCGCAGCCGCGCCAGGCGTTCTGCCAGGCCACCCAGAGGAAGCCACGGGCATCCATCGAACGCCCGGCCACCTGCAGGAGCCAGGCATCGTCCCGGCGCTCCACACCCAAGAGGCCGGCCAAAAACAAAACCGCCGCCAGGGCGGCGATCAGCCCTGTGCGGCGGCGTCGGACGACGCGCGGTGGCGTCATCGGTCAGCGTGAAGCCGTGAAGCTCAGGCAGCCTTCTTGGAGGTCTTGCCGGCGACCTTGGCAGCCTTCATGGCCGTTTCGGTCACGGCATTGAAGTTGGCTTCGGCGATGTCGGTGGCTTGCTTGGCGGCCTTCTGCACGTTGGCATAGGCGCTGTTGGCCGCTTCCACGGCCTGCTTCACGAAGGCCACACCGCTCTCGGTACCGGCCGGCGCGTTCTTGGCGGCCACGTCCACCAGCTGGTGCAGGCTTTGCTGCACGGCAGCAACTTGGGCTTCGGCCACGGCCACCACGTCGGCTTGAGCCGACTTGGCGATGTCGGCCAGGTGGCGGCCATAGGCGGTGGCCTTGTCGGCGCTGGGCTGCAGCAGGGAGGCTTGCAGGGCCATCAGGCTCTGGGGGTCCTTGGCGGCCAAGGCAGCCTTGGCCAGATCAGCGGACTCGCTCAGCGTGGCGCGGGCGGTAGCCAGATTCAGTTCCACCACCTTCTCCATGTTGGAGAAAGCCTTGTGGGTCAGGTCGAAGAAGGACTCGACCTGGGCTTGTTGGGCGGCGATGATTTGTTGGGTGTTCAGCATGATGGGCTCCAGAAAGGGGGAAATTCAAGGATGACGGGGCTTCTGGTTGCAGTCTTCAAGCTTTGCTGCACTGCAACATGAACGAATGATACGCCCGAAATTCCGAATTGCAAGCCTTTTTTGCTGCGGCGCAACAAATTTTTTCAAGCAGCCCCTGTTTGCGCCCTATTCCACCGCCTTGTCCAGGTCCTCAAGCCCCTGGTGGCGCACGTCGGCCCCCTTGACCACGTAGATGGTCACCTCGGCCAGGTTCTTGGCGTGGTCGCCCACACGCTCGATGGCCTTGGCCACAAAGATCAGGTCGATGCTGCTGCTGATCGTGCGCGGGTCTTCCATCATGAAGGTGATCAGCTTGCGCATCAGGCCGTCGAACTCCTGGTCGATCTCCTCGTCGTGCTTGAGCACCTCCAGGGCGCGCACCACATCCAGACGTGCGAACGAGTCGAGCGCCTTGCGCAGCTGCGCCACGGCCAGTTCGGCCTCATGCGCCACATCATGGATGGGCAGCCGAGTGGAGATGCCGGACTCGATCAACTTCTTGGTGGTCCTCGCCACGCGCGCAGCCTCGTCGCCGACGCGCTCCAGGTTGGCGATCATCTTGGCGATGGCCACCAGCAGGCGCAGGTCACGCGCCGTGGGTTGGCGCCGGGCGATGATGGCCGACAGCTCCGAGTCGATGTCCATCTCCATCTGGTTGACGCGCGCCTCCTGAATCAGCACATCGTCGGCCAGGTCGGCCTTCAGCTGGGTAAGCGCCTCCACGGCACGCGCCACCTGCGACTCGGCCAGCCCACCCATCTGCAGGACCTGGTTGGAGATGGCGCTGAGTTCCGCGTCGTATTGGGTCGAGAGGTGCTTGTCGCTCATGGGATAAGGCCGGTGACAGGTGGGTTGATGAGGTTCAGTGCTGCGTGAACGTGGGGGCCGGCAGCATCAGCCGAAACGGCCGGTGATGTAGTCCTCGGTGTCTTTCTTCTTGGGCTTGGTGAAGACCTCACGCGTAGGGCCGAACTCCACCAGATCGCCCAGGTACATATAGGCCGTGTAGTCCGAGCAGCGCGCAGCCTGCTGCATGTTGTGGGTGACGATCACCACCGTGTAGTCGTGCTTGAGCTCGC
>JBEAWD010000045.1:0-2911 GCA_041160585.1 Pseudomonadota bacterium
GCACTGGCCTGGGCCAAACGGCCTCGGTCGGCGAGGGGACGAACATCGGCCCCAACGGTGGGAAGTGCCTGTAGAACCGGTTGGGCGTCAAGGCCCAGGTGCTTGCACAGACTTTGCGCCAAAGCCCGCACGAAGGTGCGGTCGCCCACATCGGCCCAGCGACCCTCTTCAAAGGCCTGCAGCCTACGCTCGGAGATCTTCAGCAGGATGGACAGGTGAAGAAGCGACTGCCCACGCGCCTCGCGCGCCGCGCGGATCGTGGCGCCAGGGTGGCTGGCCGTGGACGCTGGCGCTGCCCCCTGGGCCGAGGCATCGGTGCTGGGTACTTCACTCATCGAGGGCTCCGCTTGGGCGCAGGCGCGATTCTGGCGCGTGTGGGAACGATCGGCGCGATGGGCCGATCAGTTCCGCCGCGGCATCGGGCTGACACATGGCCTTGGCCAAGCGTGTCTTGGGGGCGTCGCGGTACAGGGGCTGGGTCAAGGCCTTGTCGAAAGCCACCTGGGCAGCGGCATGCTGTCCACGTTGGCATAGATACCAACCCTGGTTGTGCAGGATGTTGGCGTTGTCGGGCGCCAGGGCCAAGGCGCGGTTGAAGCTGTCTTCGGCCAGCGCGTGGTGCTGCAAGCCGGCGTAGACCAGGCCGCGCAGGCCCAGGGCCTCAGCCAGATGGGGATCGAGGGCAAGTGCGTGCTCGACTTCCACAAGGGCCGCCTCCAGCCTCGCCTGCGCGAAGTGGGTGGAGGCCAGCGCCAAGCGCAGCCTAGCCCGTACGTCCTGCTGGCCATGCGCCGAGACGGTCGGCGTGTCCGCGCTGGCGGCGACCTGCCGCCCCGTGTGCCCGCAGGCGACCAATACCACACAGGCCCCCAAGATCAGCGCGGTGCCTGATGCCCTGAACCAGCGGCCGTCGCCACGCAAAGGTGCCATGGCGTCTAGGCTTGAACCTGCAGGGGAACCACACGGCGGCCCGCCAGGCGCTCCTCCACGCGGGTACGGTCCTGTACCTCGCCGGCGAGTTGGCCACAGGCGGCGTCGATGTCATCCCCGCGGGTCTTGCGTATGGTGGTCACGATCCCGCCATTCTGAAGCACGTTGGCAAAAGCCACCACCCGCTCTCGTGGGGATCGCTTCAGCCCCGAAGCGGGGAAGGGATTAAAGGGAATCAGGTTGAACTTGCAGGGCACGCGGCCACGCACCAGGTCCAGCAGAGCCTGAGCTTGCTCGGGGCTGTCGTTCACGCCGTCGAGCATGCAGTACTCAAAGGTGATGAAGTCGCGGGGGGCGGCCGACAGGTAGGCCTTGCAGGCCTCCAGCAACTCCCCCATCGGGTACTTGCGGTTGATCGGCACCAGGTGGTCGCGCAGCGCGTCGTCCGGCGCATGCAGGCTCACCGCCAGGGCCACCGGGCAATCGACCATGAGACGCTCAATCATTGGCACCACACCGGAGGTACTGACGGTCACACGGCGGCGCGAGAGGCCATAGCCGTGGTCATCGAGCATGGTCCTGAGCGCCGGCACCAGGGCGCTGTAGTTCTGCAGCGGCTCGCCCATGCCCATCATCACCACGTTGGTGACGGCGCGCTCGCCCTCGGGCAGACCAAGCCGTCGGCGCAGCTGGTGCTCGGCGTACCAGAGCTGCGCCACGATTTCGCCCGTGGAGAGATTGCGGCTGAACCCCTGGTGGCCGGTGGAGCAGAAGCGACAGGCCACGGCGCATCCGGCCTGAGAGGACACGCACAACGTGCCCCGGTCGTCCTCGGGAATGAAGACGGTTTCCACCGCATTGCCCGCACCGACGTCGAACAGCCACTTGACGGTGCCGTCGCGCGAAACCTGTTCGCTGATCACCGACAGCGCGGTGACCGCCGCCTGCCCCTCGATTTTTTGGCGCAGCGACTTGGCCAGATCGGACATCTGGGAAACGTCTGCCACGCCCCGCTGGTGAACCCAGCGGAAGAGCTGGGTGGCGCGGAAGGGTTTCTCACCCTGCTCGACGCACCAGCGGGTCAGCCCATCACGGTCGAAATCGAGCAGGTTGATCATGGTGCGCGCGGGCCTGCCGGGGGCACCCCATCGAGGCGGCCATCGGACGGCCGCACGGACGATGTGGCCGCCGCCTGGCCGGCCTGGTGCCTCAGCGGCTGTAGACGTTCATGCCGGGGAAGAAGAAGGACACCTCGACGGCGGCCGTCTCGGGTGCATCGGAGCCGTGCACCGCATTGGCATCGATGCTGTCGGCAAAGTCGGCGCGGATGGTGCCCTTGTCGGCCTTCTTGGGGTCGGTGGCACCCATCAGCTCGCGGTTCTTGGCGATGGCGCTTTCACCTTCGAGCACCTGAATCATCACGGGGCCAGACACCATGAAGTCCACCAGGTCCTTGAAGAAGGGGCGCGCCTTGTGCACGGCGTAGAACTGCTCGGCCTCCCCACGGGACAGGTGGGCCATCTTGGCAGCGACCACCTTCAGGCCAGCGCCCTCAAAACGGGCGTAGATCTGTCCGATCACGTTCTTGGCCACGGCATCGGGCTTGATGATGGACAGGGTGCGTTCGATCGCCATTTTTATTCTCCGGGTAGGAATTGAGCAAAGTTCTAAAGTTTAAGCCATCAGCGCCCGCGCCGCCCCCGGCCGGGCTTGCCTCGGCCCAGCGCGGCATCGGCGCCGATGTAGCCCACGGCGGTGCGCATCGGATCGGGTTGGGCCGGCGCCTTGCCGCCGCCCTTGCCCCCTCCTTTGCCGCTCCCCTTGCCACCGCCCCTGCCGCCTGGGCCGGCTGCACGACCGGAAGCGGCGCCCCCGCCGGCCCTGCCCTTGCCGCGGCCACCGGGCTTGGGCATGCCCGGACCATCGCCCCCAGCCGCCTGACCACGGGATGCACCAGCGGCGCGCCCGCGGCCACTTCGAC
>JBEAWD010000298.1:0-6861 GCA_041160585.1 Pseudomonadota bacterium
TCTTCCTGCTGGCCTTCGGCGCCACCACGGTGGACCAGATCCAGATCGGCGCCCGCGGCAACGTGCACATCAACGCGCCCTACGCCATCCTGCAGACCACGGCGATCATGACCGTGTTCGCTTTGTTCGTGGTCGTGGCCCTGGTGGCCGGTACCGTGGTACGCGATGAGGAGACTGGCTTTGCGCCCATCCTTCGCAGCACGCGGCTGACCAAGTGGCCTTACCTCGGCGGTCGCTTCGGGGGCTCCGTGGCGGCGTCGCTGCTGGTGCTGGCGGCCGTGCCGCTGGCCATCGCAGTGGGCTCGTTCATGCCCTGGCTCGACCCTGAGCGCCTGGGGCCCTTCCATCTGAGCCACTACCTGTGGGCGCTGTTCGTCATGGGCCTGCCTACCCTGCTCATTCTGGGCGCCGTGTTCTTTGCCTTGGCCTCGGTCACCCGCTCGATGATGTGGAGCTATGTGGGCGCGGTGCTGCTGCTCGTGCTTTTCTTCGTCATGCGCGGCCTGCTGCGCGACCCCCAGTTCGACGAAATCGCCGCGCTCACCGACCCCTTCGGCATCTCGGCACTGAACATCGCCACGAAGTACTGGACGGCCGCTGAACGCAACACGATGCTGCCCGAGCTCAGCGGCGTGCTGCTGGCCAACCGGGTGCTGTGGCTGGCCGTGGGTCTTGCCGTGTTCACGGCTGCGGCGGCGATGTTCCGCTTCGAGCAGACAAGCGGCAGCGCACTCCGTTTCCGGCGCTCGAAAACCGAGTCGGAGAAAGACTCCGGGGGTGCCGGCCGCCAAGGGAACTCCTCCCATGCCGCCAACGCCCGGGCAGCGGCCAGCGCACTGCCTTCCCCCCGAAGCGACTCCACCACCCGCTGGGCCCAGTTCACCGCCCTGGCGCGCTTTGACATGGCCTTCGTGATGCGCAGCCCGGCGTTCTTCGTGCTGCTCCTGATCGGCGTGTTCAATGCCGGGCCTTCGACCTGGTACATCAATGAGTGGTACGGCAGCCCGAGCCTGCCGGCCACCCGGCTGATGGTGCAGGCGCTGCAAGGCGCCTTCAGCCTCATGCCGATCATCATCGCCATCTACTACGGCGGGGAACTGGTGTGGCGCGACCGTGAGCGGCGCATGCACGAAATCGTCGACGCCACGGCAGCGCCCGGCTGGGCGCACCTGGTGCCCAAGATCGGCGCGATCGCGCTGGTCCTCATCGCCACCTCATTGGTAGCCGTGTTCACCGGAATGGCCGTGCAGCTGGCCAAGGGCTACACCCAACTGGAACCCCTGTCCTACCTGGCCTGGTACATCTGGCCTATGGTGGTGACGGCGCTGCAACTGGCCGTATTGTCGGTACTGGTGCAGGTGCTCGTGCCGCAGAAGTTCATCGGCTGGGGCGTGATGCTGGTCTACATCGTGGCCAGCATTGCACTGGGCACGGCGGGCTTTGAGCACAACCTGTACAACTACGCCGGCGGACCATCGGTTCCCCTGTCCGACATGGCCGGCATGTCGCGCTTCTGGGTCGGGCAGGCGTGGTTCCAGCTTTACTGGACCGCCTTTGCGGTGCTGCTGGCACTGGGCGCGCATGCCTTCTGGCGGCGTGGCAATGGGGGCACGCTGCGCCAGCGCTGGCCGCAAGCACGCGCGCGCATGCGCGGTGGTGCCGCCGCCTTGGCGCTCGGGTCGGGTGTGGTGTTCGTGGGCAGCGGTGCCTACATCTTCTGGAACACCAATGTGCTCAACCGCTACAGCACCCAGCCCGAAGAGGAGGCCCTGACCGCCGAGGCCGAGAAGGCACTGCTGCCCTTCGAGAACCTGCCTCAACCGCGCATCGTCGGCGTCACTCTGGACGTCGAATTGTTCCCGCGCGAGGCCAAGGCCATGACCAGCGGTACCTACGAACTGGAAAACCGCAGCGGCCAGGCCATCTCGGAACTGCACCTGGTGTCGATGCCCAAATTGAGGATCGAGCAGGTGGACCTGCCCGGCGCCACCTTGAAGACCGACAACGCCCAGTGGGGTCACCGCATCTACACCCTGAGTCGACCCCTGGAGCCAGGGCAGCGCCTGCAGATGGGATTCAAGACGGTGCTGCACGAGCCGGGCTTCGTGAACGGCCGCCCGCTCACGCGGATCGTGGACAACGGCACCTTCATCGACAACAGCGAGATCACACCCGGCATCGGGATTTCGCGCGGCATGTTCCTGCAGGACCGCAACAAGCGCCGCAAGCACGGGCTGCCGCCGGAATTGCGCCCGCCCACTCTGGAAGACGAGGCGGGCCGGGCCGGTCACGACCTGCGCCATGACAGCGACTGGGTGGTGGCCGACATCACGGTGACCACCGATGCCGACCAGACACCCGTGGCGCCGGGCTACATGGTCAGCGATGTCACGCGCGACGGTCGCCGCACGGTGCGCTTCAAGCCCGACGCGCCCATGATGCACTTCTTCAGCATCCAGTCCGCGCGCTACGAGATCGCCCGCGACAAGCTCGGCGACATTGAACTCGCCGTGTACCACCATCCCGGCCATGGCCAGAACGTGGCCCGCATGCTGGAGGCGATGAAGCTCTCGCTGCAGATGTTCTCCGAGGCCTTCTCCCCCTACCAGTTCCGGCAGGCTCGAATCCTAGAGTTTCCGAGCTACGCCGACTTCGCGCAGAGTTTCGCCAACACCATCCCCTACAGCGAGAACCTGGGTTTCCTGTCGCAGTTGGCCGACCCCGACAAGATCGATGTGGTCACCTACATCACCGCGCACGAGATTGCGCACCAGTGGTGGGGGCACCAGGTGGTGTCGAGCCGGCAGCAGGGTGGCACCTTCATCATCGAAAGCCTCTCGCAGTATTCCGCGCTGCTGGTGATGGAAAAGCTCTACGGGCCCGAGCACATGCGCCGCTTCCTGAAGTACGAGCTCGACCGCTACCTGCGCTCGCGGGGCAGTGACGTGCTGGGCGAACTGCCCCTGGCCCGCGTGGAGAACCAGCAGTACATCCACTACCAGAAGGGTGCGCTGGCGCTGTGGTGGCTCAAGGAAGTGATGGGCGCCCCTGCGCTCAACCGCGCACTGTCGGCCTTCGTGCGCGAGTTCGCCTTCAAGCCGGCGCCCTACCCCAACAGCCTGGATCTGCTGCGTCACATCCGCCGCGAGGCAGGGTCCGCCCATCAGGAGCTGATCACCGACCTGTTCGAGAAGATCACCCTGATCGATGCCAAGGCGCTTGAGCCGAAGGCGGTGCAACGCCCCGATGGCCGCTGGGATGTCACCTTCAAGGTGCAGGCGCGCAAGCTGCATGCCGACAGCAAGGGCGTGGAGACGGAAGCGCCACTGGAGGAGCCGTTCGACATCGGCGTGTTTGCCGCCGAGCCGGGCAAGAAGGGCTTTTCCTCAGCCGATGTGCTGCTCATGGAGCGGCGCACGCTGCGCAGCGGGGCTCAGGAGGTGAAGGCCACTGTCGACCGCAAGCCCAGCTTCGTCGGGGTGGATCCGTACAACAAGCGCATCGATCGCAACTCGGATGACAACTTGGTAAAGGTTCAGGAATGAATATCGGCGCATTGATCCTCACCCCCTTGGTGCTCGCTGCATCAGCCTCGTGGGCGCAGCCGCAAGCCCCTGTCAACGCACAAGACCGAACCGGCGCGCCCACGGTCATGCGCATGGCCACCTGGGAAAAGCTCACCACGGAGCGCTACCCCGGCAAACAGGACGACATCTTCTTCATCAATGACCGGGTGGGCTGGTACGGCAACGGCGCCGGCAAGGTGTTCCGAACCACCGATGGCGGCGACACCTGGATACCCATCTGGGAGCAGAAGGGCACCTTCGTGCGCACCCTTGCCTTCGTGAATGAGAAGGTCGGCGTTCTCGGCAACATCGGCGTGGGCTACTTCCCCGGCGTGACCGACCCCACCCCCCTGTACCGCACCGAGGATGGCGGCGTCACCTGGACGCCGGTCACCACCATTGAGGGCGCGCCCGTGGTCGGGCTTTGCGCCTTCGACATTGTGCAGGTGCCGTTCATCAACGCCGGCCAACTGGACTACCGCACGCGCATCGTGGGCGTGGGGCGCGTCGGGGGGCCGGCAGCCTACATCTGGTCAGATGACCTGGGCAAGACCTGGAAGCAAGGCAAGCTGCCTGCGCTGGGCGCAGCCGCCTTCGACGTGAAGTTCCTCGATGACCGGCGCGGCTTCATCGCCTCGGCCACCCACGCCGACGTGTCGCAGTCCAACGCCCTGATTCTGGCCACCGAGGATGGCGGCGCCACCTGGCGCGAGGTCTATCGCTCGGCGCGGCCCTTCGAACTCACCTGGAAGATCAGCTTTCCCACCGATCGGGTCGGCTACGTCACGGTGCAGTCCTACAACCCCGACCGTGCAGCCTCACAGCGCGTGGTGGCCAAAACCACCGATGGCGGCCGCACCTGGGCCGAGATCCCACTGGTGGACAACCATGCGGTGCGGCAGTTCGGCGTGGGCTTCATCGACGCTCAAACCGGATGGATCGGCGCGGTCCCACACGGATTTGCCACAACCGACGGCGGACAGACCTGGACCCCGGCCACCTTTGGCAACGCAGTCAACAAGATTCGGCTGGTTCGCACACCCACGGGCGTGACCGGTTACGCCATCGGCGTGGACGTACACCGAATGCGCATGGCGCCCTGAAACGGCCGCGACACCGTGAGTTGATCGGGGCATCCGCGAGGCTTGAGCACCATGCCCCCGGCATCGTCGCGTACGGCGCTGGCGATCTGGCTGCTGGCCACGATGACCGAGCGGTGCGCCTGCTGGAACTGTACCGGGTTCAGTTGCACCAGCAGGTCCTTGAGTGGCGTGCGCAGCAGCGCCTCACGCCGGGCAAAGGGCGCGCGGCCCGAACCCTTGAGGGCAATGTCCACGCGTTTTCCGAGGCGGTCGATCAGTTCACCCAGCAGCACCGCACGGCCATCACCGAGTTGCGCAGAGAAACCGCTGAACGGGTGACCCGCATAGGCCTGGGCCACGCGCGTCAGGATCGCGGGCGACACGGCATGATTATGGGTGTGTGCCACTGCAATTGACCTGATGAACCACAGCCCCCTTTCTCCCATCGTGGCCGGCGCCTGGCGCATGGCCGACTGGAACTGGACGGCCCAGCAGCGTCTGCGTTGGATCGAACAGTGTCTGGAACTGGGTATCACCAGTTTCGATCACGCCGACATCTACGGTGGCTACACGGTCGAAGATCTGTTCGGGCAAGCGTTGGCCTTGTCGCCCGGGCTTCGTCAACGCCTGCAGATCGTCACCAAGTGCGGCATCCGGCTCGTCCATCCTCGACGTCCCACACAAGCGGTGAAGTCTTACGACACCTCAGCGGCTCATGTGGTGGCGTCGGTGGAGAACTCGCTGCGGGCGCTGCGCACCGATCATCTCGACCTGCTGCTGATTCACCGGCCCGATGCGCTGATGGACCCGGACGAGCTGGCCGATACCTTTCAAAGGCTCCATCAATCGGGCAAAGTGAAGGGTTTCGGGGCTTCAAACCATTCCCCCTCGCAATTCGCACTACTCCATCACCGCCACCCCTTGCTCACCCATCAGGTTGAACTCTCGCCGCTGCAGATGAAAGCGCTGGCCGATGGCACGTTGGACCAATGCCTGGACCTGGGCATTCGGCCGATGATCTGGTCGCCCCTGGGCGGCGGCCGGCTCTTCACCTCACAGGACGAACAGGCCACTCGCATCCGCTCGGTGCTGGCCCGGCTAGCCGATCGGTATGGGGTGGCGCCCGCCACCGTCGCCTTGGCGTGGGTGATGCGTCATCCCAGTGGCCCCATCCCCATCACCGGAAGCCACCGGGTACAGGCCCTGCACGAGGCAGTGGCCGCGCTGGGTGTCAAGCTGGAGGCCCAGCATTGGTACGAGGTGTGGCAGGCCAGCATGGGGCATGCCGTGCCTTGAAGAGGCCCCGTCAGAACAGCCGCAGCCCTCGGGCAGGCGCCGCGGCTGCATAGCCCCCGACACGTTCACGATCCGCGACGAGGGGCAGGTGTTGCCGCATCCGGTTGAACCAGGAGACTGGGATGCGGCCACGCGCCTTCGGCTGCTCACTTAACTTTACGAAAGAGACAGATTTGGCGAGGCTGCAAGATCTAGACTTCCGGGTATGAAGTCCATCATCCGCACGAGCCTGATCCTCTGCACGCTCTGCATCGCAGCCTGCGGTGGCGGAGGCGGCTCGGCTTCTGCACCGGCACCGCCGGTGTCCACCAATCCGCCGTCAACGCCAAGCGGCCCCTACCCCATCGGTTTGAGCGACCAGAGCATCACCGTCGGCAACACGGTGCGACAGTTCCGGGTGCATGTCCCCGCCAACCTGCAGGGGGCGCCATCAGCGGTGGTTCTTGTCCTGCATGGCGGCGGCGGCGCGGGCTTGGATGTTGCCAACACGGGTGCGCATCCCTTGTCGGTGTTTCGCGCCGTGGCCGACCGTGAGGGCTTCGTGGTGGTCTACCCGGGTGGCCTTCCTGCGTTGGATGGCGAGACCGGTTGGGACGACTGCCGGTCCGACAACCGCGTGGCCAGTGGGGCCGATGACGTGGGGTTCCTGGCTGCCTTGATCGATCGCGTCCGCGGGCAATATGGCCTTGGCAACCGGCAGATGTTCATGGCCGGCGGCTCCAACGGCGCCATGATGACGCATGCCTTTGCCATCTCGCGCGCAGGACTCCTCGGCGCGGCCGCCACCTCGGCCGGCAGCCTCGCCGCCAAGCCCAAGCTGGGCCTTTGCGCCATGGGGCCCGAAGCGCCACTGCCGATGATGATCGTGCACGGCACGGCCGACACGCAGATGCCCTATCGTGGCGGATGTGTGGCCA
>JBEAWD010000019.1:0-6970 GCA_041160585.1 Pseudomonadota bacterium
CGCTTACTCACCTTCGGGCTCATCTGGCGCCAGGAACAATTCGGCCGGCGACTCAATCGTCAGATTCCGATGCTTGGTCAGGCCAGCAGCTGCTGCATTCGCCGCTTGACCTCAGCAGGAACTGCTGCGTTCCAGGCTGCTTCTTCGCCCGGTAGCGGTAGCAACTGGCCCCACTCGGCAATTTGCCTGGCTGGGACGTCCACGATGTAGACCTGAACATGGCTCTCCTGGGTCTGAGCAATGTTGGCTGTGGCCCGCATCAGGTCCATGATGAGCGGCTCCTTGATTTCCGGGCCTCGGCCTGCGCGGATCTGACCGTGCACGAAAATATTGTCGTCCTTGAGTGGTTTGCCGCCCAGAAAGTAATTGCCCGCCTTCACGTCGGTGAACAGCACTTGTGCGAAGTAAGCCGGCGCACCGGTATGCTCGCAATGGAGGTCGGTGATCCGACGGGCCAGCGCTTCCTTCTGAGCAGGTGCGAGGCGCCCTTCGGGCGCCGTGACGACGTAGGTGGGCATGTAGGTACTCCTGTTGCAAATGGAATCTAACCCGCCACAGTATGGGCGCTATCCAGAAACTTTGAAAGTCAGGGTTGAAGCGGGTGGGCGCAAGCGGCTTGGCCGGCTGCCATCGGGACTGGATGATTTTTCGCCCAGCAATGGCGATTCAATCCGGAGGTGAGCCTTCGTGCTGTGTTCTCGTGAGACCCGCCCATCCCCTGGAGCCTGATTGACCGACACCCCAACGCCCCTGACACCCACCCAGGCTCAGGTCCGACGCGGCCTGATGCTGGGCCTGCTGCGTGGGGCGGGCTGCTCTACGTGGGCCTGTTCTCCATGTGGCTGGGCTTCTTCGCCTGGTATGGCGGGCTGGCGATGGGGGGCATCGTGCGGGTCAGCCGGCGCATGGCCGTGGGGCAGCCGGCGGGCCGTTGAATACCTTTGAGGTGCTGCGCCGCGAGGGCCAATACTGGCTCAAAGCCTGACCGACTTTGCCAAGATGGTGGATGATGGCCTGACCGTTCACGCCAAAATCGGTGATCCGCCTGTTACGCGCCCGAATCCGCTGCCCTTGCACCGGGGGTGCGGCAGAGACAGACTCGAAAACACGTTAGGCTCCACAGCCATGCACCTCGTCAGACCTACCGCAGAACATCTCTCGAGCTACATTGCTGCTCTTGAGTCGGGTTGGTCTGCCGACAATGTTCGAGGCTCTGCCGCCGCGAGGGAGGAGCTGGAACGTATCCGAGCTGACGCTTCAGCCTTCCTCGCAACGATGGAAGACCGTGAAGCCAAGGGTCCTCCGGTTGCCCTACCCGATGGCACCTTCGTCAATAGAATCCCTGGCTTTCGTAGATGGCTCTGGGACGGTGAGTTCTGCGGAAGCATCGGGTTTCGCTGGCAGCCTGGAACCACTGAATTGCCTCCGCACTGTCTCGGACACGTCGGCTACGCCGTGGTGCCATGGAAGCAGCGCAAGGGTTACGCCACAAGCGCGCTGCTGGCGATGCTCCCTGAAGCACAGGCCGTTGGGCTTCCGTTCATCGAGTTAACCACCGACCCTGACAACTTCGCGTCTCAGCGAGTCATCGAAAAGGCTGGTGGAGTCCTCTATGAGCGGTTCGTCAAGCCGTCGCAATTCGGCTCCGCGCCTGGTCTGCGCTACCGCATATCGCTCGCCGGTGGGGCCTAACCCTTCGCTTGAGCCGACGCGCTATGCCGCCGCGCGCGGCTCAGCTCAAACGTTGGCTTGCATGAAGACCATCACCACGCCAAGTTTCGTGTTGGAGCCTCAAGTCGCCGCACACGCAAGCGAGATGTTTTCGGTTCTCAGCGATATTGCGATCTACGAGTTCGAGAACGAACCGCCCATCAGTGAAGAATGGTTGCGCACCCGCTACGAGCGACTCGAATCACGTGGCCCCGATGACCAATCGGAAGTTTGGCTTAACTGGGTCATTCGGCTGCAAGATGGAAATCTCGTCGGATATGTGCAAGCGACAGTCTTTCAAGACCAATCCGCCTATGTCGCTTACGAACTCAACAGTCACTACTGGCGGCGAGGAATTGGCAGTCAAGCAGTTCAGGCAGTCTTGGAGGAGCTTCGTCATCGATACGCCGTCTCAACCTGCTTCGCCGTCCTGAAGGACAGGAACTATCGATCCAGCGGTCTGCTGCGCAAACTTGGCTTCGTGCTTGCAAACGAAGAGCTGACCGCTCGACATCGGGATGAGATTGACGAGATAGTTATGGTCAAACCACTTGTCGCTACGCATGCAGCCTAACCCCCGGTCATCCAGCCGTGCAGCAGCGTTCGCCGCCCGCTGCCGCACGCAGGTAAGCTTCACGTTAGGCAGCCGTCTGAGTGCCAATGCAAATCGAAATTGATGATCCGTCTCGTGCAGACGTATATGCCCTCCTCGAAGAGCATCTTCGCAACATGCACGAGCTCTCGCCACCCGAGAGCGTTCACGCACTTGATGTCTCGCGCCTGAAAGTCCCGGACATCACCTTCTGGACTGTCCGAGATGGAGAGCAGTTGCTTGGCTGTGGCGCGCTCAAACAGCTTTCATCAGACCACGGCGAAATCAAGTCCATGCGTACACCCTTGGCGCTACGCCGCAGGGGAGCGGGGCGAGCCGTTTTGAATCACATCCTGTCTGTGGCAAAACAGCGTGGCTACACCCGACTGAGCCTTGAAACCGGTCCAGCGGCCTCATTCGGTGCTGCCCACACGCTGTATAAAAGTGCTGGCTTTATGGAGTGTGGCCCCTTCGGTGACTACAAGCTCGATCCGTACAGCGTCTTTATGACCCTTGATCTCACAAATGAGGCTGCGTAACCCATCGTTGAATCGGACGCGCCCCGGCTCGGCTGCGCCGGGTCTAGTTTCAAACTTGACCGGCTTCGCAACGCCGGCGCACGCCGGTTAGCTTCACGTTAGGCGTCACAGAACGAACACCTTGGTTCTCCATTTGCCATGAAGACGAAGCCATTGCTTTTCGGACCGGGTACTGTGTCGCGACAGTTCTCCGCTGGCGAAGCCTTGCAAGTCGTCGAGAGTTGGCTTGGTGCCTTCGGCCGCAACAGGGAAGGTATAGATGCAGATGCGTTCCTTTGGCACATCTTTAGCGCAGGGCGGTATCCCAGCGAGGGCGGGCTCGCTGCCAGAGCAAGCTACGAACAACAGGTCGCGCACGAGTACGTCGTCCTATCAAACGACCGCCAAGTCGTGTTTACCACCAATCAACGCCCCGAGACCTGCTCGCTCACCGACTACTACGTCTTTCCTCCTAACTTGGCATGGACCATGGCGTTCACGCACGAGGATGGATGGCTAGGACCTTACTTCGCTCGGCATCGAAACTTCGAAGCTCTCGATCGAGAGAACGCCGCAAGGGTTCGCAAGGAGCGCGAAGCGCAAGCAGCACAACTCAGAGGTTGGCGCTAATGTGCGGCCTAACCCCTCGCTCAAGCCGACCCGCTAAGGCAGGCACTGTAAGTGTTGGGCTGAGGCACATGGTGCATCATCTCAGCCCAGCCATACAGCGCCTGCCTACGCGGGCGGCTTAGCTCGAACATTAGACCTCATGAGACAGCAGTTCAGTTCAACCGAGTTGGTCCTCTATCGGGCTGTGGACGAAGTACTCCACTACGTCTGGGACCCAATTGGGGTGGCCGGTGCCCCAGAAGCTCGAGACGAGTACTGCGGCCATCTTCCTAATGTCTATGGCTTGGTGAGGGATGCTCGAGACGCAGCTGCCATCGCCCAGTATTTGACCCAGGCCGTTGAGGCAATGGGTCTTTCGGCGAATTCGGAGCGCGACTTGAAAGTCGCGCGGATTCTGGTCCACTGGAGGGAGGTCTTTTGTGTGCGTGATGTCTAACTGGTCGTTCGACATGGACACGCACCGGCAGGGCGCCGCTAGGCCCCCAGTTGATCGTTAGACATCACAAGCGGGCTGCCGTACATCCGCAAACTCACCACAGACACAACGCGCCATGCCGCAACACATCAGGGCCTTCTTTGAGGCGTACCGAAACGCCTTCAATGACTTGGACGGACAAGCGGTGGCCAACCTCTACGCCGAACCTTCAGGGATCGCGAAGGACGCCGTCTACACACACTGGCCAAATCGCGACCGGACGTGCAACAGCGTTCGTCGCACAGGCCTCGTTGCATTCTGGCCCTGTCGCCCGCACGCCGGTTAGCTTCACGTTAGGCCGCGTAAACATCCCGCAGGTTCACAAAGGAGAGAAACGTGAGCACGAAGACCTTTCGCACCCTGCTTCTCATCTCACTGGCGCTGACCGCAGTCGCCAACACCCTCGACGCCTTGTTTCCAGAACTCTTGCTTGAACCCCATCGCGCGGCAGTCGAAGCGCAGACACAAGCTGGCCTTGGTGGTCATGCTGGAGCGTGGCTCTCGCTCTTCGTCATGCTCCAGATCGCTGGTGTCATATCTGCTGCTGGTCTGTGGTGCGGAGCTCGATGGGGTGCTTGGCTCGGTGTCAGCGCGACCCTTGTGGGTCTTTTCGCCATGCCACTGCTAGGCTCATACGTCTTGTCAGATCTGGCCTTGAGCATCGCGCAGCTCGCGGTCGGCCTTTGGTTCGTTGTGCTCGCGTCTGCACTCACCGGCCTTCGCAAGCAGCCAAGCACATTGAGCGCGGCCTAACACGCCGATCAACCTCACACGCAGCGGCATGCAGCCACTGTATGGTGGGGTTCGCTTCGCTTCGCTCACTCTACCTCGCGAGCCAGCAGCCGCATGCCGCTGCGTGCAGGTTATGGGTAACTTTAGGCTGAACCATGGCATTGATCACCGAACGACTTCGCAGGTGCCTTCGAGACCCGATCGTCTTGAGGGTCTGCATCTTCATCTACGGCGGCCTGTTCGTTTGTCTCGGTCTTGCCCTCTTTTTGTACGCACCCATATCACCCGACTGGGTCCTCATCAGCGTCAGCGCGGGTTGCGCGGCACTGGGGTCTTCGATGCTCTACACGGCTGTGTGGGGTCGCAGACAACTGCTGCAAAAGATCATGAATGGCTTCTCATACAGCGAAATCCTGGGAGTCCTGCTCTTTCTCGCTGTCTTCGTGGTCGCAATCCCGCTCTCATTGGCTATCAGGCCAAGCAGGCTCCGGCGAAAAAATTCGCAGCGTAACGAAACAGCCTAACCTACGCTCAACCGGCCGCGCGAAAGCGTTCGTCGCTTAGGCCTCAATTCACTCCAGACGCCCCGCGGAACTCCCCGGCGCTGGGCATGCTGAATCGCCCCGAGCTTCGGCAAACCCCTGGCGGTTGATGCCGAGGGGGCAGAGCTGGTGGCCCTGTTCCGGTGGTTGTTGACCTAGAAATGTTGCATGAATACGATATAGTATTTATACTATCGGCATGGGACGACAAAAAGAGGAGCCGCTCTTCAACCGCATTGAGCAGGCCCGCGTGGCACGTGGTCTGTCACGACAGGAACTTGCTGATGCCGTTGGGGTGCACTACCAGACCATCGGCTACCTGGAACGTGGCGAATACAGCCCCAGTCTGTCCCTGGCCCTGCGAATTGCGCAGGTGCTCCAGCATGACTTGCAGGTCCTGTTTTCCATCCAGCCGTTCCACAAGAACTGAAAGGATCCTCCATGAGCGATCGCAAACCCCGTCGCTTCTTCTGGTTTGAAGGCGTCACGCGCGCTGAGGTGGAGCGCAGCCTGAACGACACGCGGCCGTCCGTGCTTCGTCGTCAGGCACCGCGCCGGCAATTGGTAGTGGTGAACGCCCTCCTCACTGCAGCACTGGCCTTATCGATCTTCATCCCGCAGGTGAAGGTGCAGAGCTACGCGGAAATCGCGCTGCTGGCCGGGGTCTTGATCGTCTACTTCATGCTGCGCAAATCCGTTCGGCTGGTGTCAGACGCCCCCGACGAGTTGTTGGACGAGCGCCAGATCACCATCCGCAATGCCGCCTACACGGTGGCCTACCGCGCTCTGTGCGCCGTTTCGTTGCCGTACGCAGTACTGTTGTTGCTCCTTCAGCCCGATGGCGCGTTGTTTGCCCATGCACTGCCGGGCACATGGTCCAGCGTGCTGTTGTCCTACCTCATGTGCTGCGCCAGCCTCCCCGCCATGGTGCTGGCCTGGCGCCTGCCCGACGAGCCTCCGCCCCTTGCGGACTGAGCGCGGTTCGTCCTCCCACACGGTCGATTCATCCCTGCAACCCACCGCCCATCGCAAGGGTGTATGCAGAGCCCTGCCCAATTTGCACACTGCAACCTTCAATTCATCAACCCCTCCCACAGGAGACCCCGTGATCCACAAGACCACACCCATCGCCATGGCCATCATCCTCAGCACCACCGCCTTCGGCGCCGCGCAAGCTACCGAATCATCCTTCGCCGGGAATCAACCCCGAACCATCGCCGCCCCCGGCGCGGCCGCGCAACCGGCCAAGACCGTCATCACCTCGGCTGAACAGCTGCCCCGCCGCACCGTCAAGCTCGACAAGTTGCCGAGCCAATACCTTGACGCGCCCCGCACCGAAGTGCTCGCCCTGGCCGATGCCCTGGAGAAGAATCTGCGTGACGACCTCCAGAAGTTCGACATCCAAGACGCCGCCGCCCTGCGCAGCTACTACGGCGCTCTGCTGAGCCTGGCGCAGTTCAAAGGCGACTGGGCCGCCGTGCCTGCCCTCGTGGAGCGCCTGAAGGCCCTTCAGGACAAGCCTGGCCCGCGCGCCACCACGGGCACCATGGCCTCGATCGTGGCCGAACAGCAGACGCAAAGGCGCGATGCCGCCTGGGTACAGGCCGAAGTGCAGCGCCGCTATGGCGCCATGAATTGGGCCGATGTGGCCGATGGCGTCAAGGGCTTCAAGGGCCAGATGGAACTGATGAACCCGGCACTGACCAAGCCCGCCTTCGAGCAGCAGGTGGACGTGATGGCGCGCAACATGCAGATGACCGTTCCCGAAGGC
>JBEAWD010000022.1:0-17947 GCA_041160585.1 Pseudomonadota bacterium
CCAAGGTGGTGCCTGGCTTGGGCGGTGCGTAGGGGCTGCCAGCCGCGTGTGCGAACGCTGTGCGCGAAGTGCTTGAGCTCGCCTACAGTATGTCGATGAGCGAACACCTCCCACCCCTTCCCTCCCTGCCAACCCTGGCACCAGGCCTTTACCGCCACTACAAGGGCCTGGACTACGAGGTGCTGGGCGTGGTGCGCCACAGCGAAACGCTGGAGCCGCTGGTGCTGTACCGGCCGCTCTACAACGACAGTGGCAACTGGGTGCGGCCCTTCGCGATGTTCCTTGAAACGGTTGAGGTGGAGGGGTGCCTGAGGCCTCGGTTTGAACGCCTGCCACCGGAGTCTGCCTTGAGCGTGGTCCGCTGAGGTTGCCCGACCCGTCCATTCCGGCCCACACTCCCATCCACCATGCGCCTTTACATCGCCAACAAGAACTACTCCTCCTGGTCGCTCAGGCCCTGGGTGCTGATGAAGCAACTGGGCATCACCTTCGAGGAAAAGCTGGTGCCTTTCGGCCTCGATTCACCCCAGGCCTTCAAGGCGTTCTCGCCCACCGGGAAGGTGCCCTGCTTGGTGGATGGCGACCTCACCGTCTGGGATTCATTGGCCATCGTGGAATACCTGGCCGAGCGTCAAGCCTCGGTGTGGCCGCGGGATGTCACCGCGCGGGCCTGGGCTCGTTCGGCCAGCGCCGAGATGCACTCGGGCTTCGGCGCGGTGCGGCACTACTGCTCCATGAGCTGTGGCATCCGGGTTCGGCTGCACGCCCTGCCGGCCGAAAAGGCTTCGGAACTGGCCGCGCAGTGGGCGCGCATCGATGCACTGTGGTGCGAGGGCCTCTCGCGCTTTGGCGGCCCCTTTCTGGCGGGTTCGGCCTTCACGGCCGTCGATGCGTTCTACGCCCCCGTGGTGTTTCGGGCACGGACCTACGGCCCGGAACTCTCGGCGCCCGCACAGGCCTATGTGCAACACCTGCTGGAATTGCCCGCGATGCGCCAGTGGTACCACGAGGCACTGCTTGAGCCCTGGCGAGACGAACCGCATGAAGCGGAGATTCAAGCCCTGGGCGAAATCCTCAGCGACGAACGAAGGAGTGCGCCATGACCACAGCCCCAAACCCCGCAGCCACCACCGCAGCGACACAAGCGCGTTGCCGTTGCGGCGCCTTCCGATTCGAATCGAGCAGCGCCCCCATCCTGCAGTTGGTGTGCCACTGCCACCAGTGCCGTGAGGTTTCGGGGCGACCCTATTCGAACTTCAGCTTCTTCAAGGTGCGCGACACACAAGCCAGCGGGGCCGTCCGCACCGTGGAATTCACGGCCGATTCGGGCAACAAGACGGTGCGTGAACTGTGCGCGGCCTGTGGCGACCTGCTGATCGACCGCACCGAGGGCTACCCCAAGATCGTGGGTGTGGTGCACGAGGCGATCGACCCGGCCCTGCCCTTTCAGCCGGCCCATCATGTGTGGACCGAAAGCCGATTGCCCGACACGGTGCTGCCACCGGCCACTGAGTCGCTGAAGCTCTTCGAGCGGGGGGGATGACCGCCTGAGCTCCGCAACCCGTCGCCTCAGTCATGAACCCGCCGCACGCCCGCCAGGGTGCAGGCCATCACGGCATTTCGCAGTGCCGCAATGGCCTCATAGCGGGTAAAGCTGCGCCGCCAGGCCAGGACCACCCGGCGGGTGGGCACCGGCGCCTCGAAGGGGATGTAGCGGATCAGTCCGCCCTTTTCCTCGGGCACGCTCATCCGTGGCACCACGGTGATGCCCATGCCCGAGGCCACCATGTACTTGATCGTCTCCAGGCTCGAGCCCTCGAAGCTTTTTCGGATGCCTTCGGCGTCCTGTGAAAAGCGCGCGAACTCAGGGCACACCTCCAGCACCTGGTCGCGGAAGCAATGGCCCGTGCCCAGCAGCAACATCGTCTCTTGCTTGATCTCCTCGCTGGCGATGGTCTTGCGCTTGGCCAGCGGGTGGGCCTTGGGCACGGCCACCATGAAGGGCTCGTCATAGAGCGGCGCGGTGGCCAGCCCCGTGTCCGGAAACGGCTCGGCCATGATGGCACAGTCGATCTCTCCGGTGCGCAGCATCTCCAGCAGCTTCACCGTGAAGTTCTCCTGCAGCACCAGGGGCATCTGCGGCACGCGCTCGATGGTGTTCTTCACCAGTTCGGGCAACAGATAGGGTGCGATCGTGTAGATGATGCCCAGCTTCAGGGGCCCACTCAGGGGGTCCTTGCCGCGCGCGGCGATCTCCCGGATGGCCGCGGCCTGTTCGATCACGCTCTGGGCCTGACGCACGATGGCCGCGCCCAGCGGCGTGACGGCCACCTCATTGCCGCCGCGCTCGAAAATCTTCACATCCAGTTCGTCCTCCAGCTTCTTGATGGCCACGCTGAGCGTGGGCTGGGAGACGAAGCAGGCGTCGGCGGCGCGGCCGAAGTGCCTCTCGCGGGCCACGGCAACGATGTAGCGGAGTTCGGTCAGGGTCATGGTGGGATTTTGCGTTGCGAATGCACCTTCAGATACGGCGCCAAGGCAGGGGTTCACCCCGATCGCTACACTTTCTCCCCTTGGTGGCGCGTTGCTGCACTGCCCCGACGATCCCGACCGACAACCGCTGATCCCCGAAAGGTGCCCAATGGACCGCAAATCCGTGACGCTGCACAAGCTGCGCGAAATGCACAAGGCCGGTGAGAAGATCTCCATGCTCACCTGCTATGACTCGGCCTTTGCAGCGCTGCTGGACGATGCGGGGGTGGACTGCCTGCTGGTGGGTGATTCGCTGGGCATGGTGCTGCAGGGGCGAGCCTCGACCAATGCGGTGACGCTGCAGGACATCGCTTACCACGTGGCCTGTGTGGCGCGATCGCGGCCCAACGCCTGGCTGATTGGCGACCTGCCGGCGGGCTCGTACCACGAAGGGCCCGACCAGGCCATGCGCTCTTCTGCCGCCCTGATGGCCGCGGGCGCCCAGATGGTCAAGCTCGAAGGCGGTGGTTGGACGGCCGAGACCGTGCGGTTCCTGGTGGAGCGGGGTGTGCCGGTGTGCGCGCACCTGGGTTTGACGCCGCAAAGCGTTCACGCCCTGGGCGGATGGCGCGTGCAGGGCCGTGACGAGGCCAGTGCCGCGGCGCTGCGTGCCCAGGCGCGCGAGTTGTACGAAGCCGGCGCGGCCATGCTGGTGCTGGAACTGATCCCCTCGGCATTGGGCCGACAGATCACCGAAGAAACACCCATCATCACCATCGGTATCGGTGCAGGTGCGGGCTGCAGTGGGCAAGTGCTCGTGCTGCACGACATGCTGGACATCACGCCAGGCCGCAAACCCAAGTTCGTGCGCAACTTCATGGAAGGCGCGCCCAGCATCCACGAGGCCGTGGTGCGTTATGTGGCCGACGTGAAGAGCGGCGCGTTCCCGAACGAGGCGGTGCACGGCTTCTGACCCGGCGGCAGTCCCGGTCATCGTGTAGGCTCTGCCGGTCATGAGTATCCGCGTCCTGCACACCATCGCCGAATTGCGCTCCGCCCTGGCCGGTCAGGCCGCCGTGGGCTTTGTGCCCACCATGGGCAACCTGCACCAGGGGCACCTGGACCTGGTGAAGATAGCGCGTCCGCGGTCATCGGCAGTGGTCGCCAGCATCTTCGTCAACCGCCTTCAATTCGGGCCCAACGAAGACTTTGACCGCTACCCGCGCACCATGGAGGCCGACGTGCGCGCGCTTGAATCGGTGGGCTGCGACCTCGTGTTCGCGCCGGATGAAGGCGAGCTGTACCCGGTGCCGCAGGGCTACAAGGTGCACCCGCCCGCCGAGCTGGCCAACATCCTCGAAGGCCACTTTCGGCCCGGCTTCTTCGTGGGCGTGGCCACCGTGGTGCACAAGCTCTTCAACATCGTGCAGCCGCAGCTGGCGGTGTTCGGCCAGAAGGATTACCAGCAGCTGATGGTCATCCGCAACCTGGTGTCTCAAATGGCATTGCCCGTCGAGATCGTCGCCGGGCCCACCACCCGCGCGGCCGATGGCCTGGCGCTGTCTTCGCGCAACGGGTATCTGACCGAGGCGGAACGCGCCGAGGCGCCGCAGCTGCACGCGCTGCTCAAGCGGATGGGCGAACGCGTGAAGGCCGAGGGCTTGGCCGCCGTTCCAGCCATCGAGGCCGATGCCATGGGCGCGATTGCCGCACGCGGTTGGAAGCCCGACTACCTGACCATCCGCCGGCGCGCTGACCTACAGCCACCAGGCTCAACGCAGGAGCCCTTGGTGGCGCTGGCCGCCGCCAAGCTGGGCAACACGCGCCTGATCGACAACCTGGAAATCTAGCGGGGTCAGGCCTTGAGAAACTCCACCCGCGAGGCGAGCCAGCGCTGAACTTGCGCGACGGCTGCCGTGGGGTGCTCGTCCAACAGGCGTGGGGCCACCGCGCGGGCATGTTGCAGCAGGGCTGAATCCTCCTGAAGATCGGCAAACCGAAGCAGGGCGTCACCGCTTTGGCGCGCGCCCATGAACTCACCTGGGCCACGGATCTCCAGGTCTCTGCGCGAGATCTCAAAACCATCGTTCGTCTCGGCCATGGCCCGCAGACGCGCTTTGCCGGTATCGGACAGCGGCGGCGTGTAGATCAGCACACACACGCTGGCCGCCGCACCCCGCCCCACGCGGCCGCGCAGCTGGTGGAGTTGCGCCAGGCCGAACCGCTCGGCGTGTTCGATCACCATCAGGCTGGCATTGGGAACATCCACGCCCACCTCGATCACGGTGGTGGCCACCAGCAGCGGCATCTGCCCGCCACTGAACAGCGACATCACGGCGGCCTTTTCGGTTGCGGGCATGCGCCCGTGCAGCAGACCCACCATCGAGCCGGCCAGGGCCTGGCTCAGCTGAGCGTGGGTCTCGGTGGCGTTCTGCAGGTCCAGCGCCTCGCTCTCCTCGATCAGCGGGCATACCCAGTACACCTGCCGGCCGCGCGCCACCTCGTCACGGATGTGTTCGATCACCGCCTCACGCCGGTTGTCGGCGAACACCTTGGTGACGATGGGTGTGCGGCCCGGCGGCAGTTCGTCGATGGTGCTCACCGACAGGTCGGCGTAGTAGGTCATGGCCAGGGTGCGCGGGATGGGTGTGGCCGTCATCATCAGCAGGTGCGGCTCCAGTGACGGCCCCTCGCTGAGCGCACCTTCAAGCTTCTTGCGCAAGGCCAGGCGTTGCGCCACACCGAAGCGGTGCTGCTCATCGATCAGGGCCAAGCCCAGGCGCGCGAACTGCACGTGGTCCTGGATCACCGCCTGCGTGCCCACCACCAAGGCGGCACGCCCATCGGCCGTGGCCTCCAGCATCGCCTTGCGGGCCTTGCCCTTGACGCTGCCGGTCAACCAGGCCACGGTCTGCCCGCGCGCCTCCAGCAAGGGTTGCAACCAGCCCACCAGCTTGCGGAAGTGCTGCTCGGCCAGGATTTCCGTGGGGGCCATCAGTGCGCACTGCCAACCGGCGTCGATGGCCACCGCAGCGGCCAAGGCCGCCACCACGGTCTTGCCCGAACCCACATCGCCTTGCAGCAGGCGGTGCATCGGTTCTGCGCGTGCCAGGTCCTGCGCGATCTCTTCCACCACCCGATGCTGCGCCCCGGTCAGCTCGAAGGGCAAAGCCGCCAGCAGTTGTTCGGGCAGGCCGCCCACTGCGGGCCGAAGGACCGGCGATCGGCGCTGCGCACGTTCGCGGCGCGCCATCAGCTGGCTCAACTGCTGAGCCAGCAGCTCCTCCCACTTCAGCCGTTGCCAGGCCGGGCTGCTTCGGTCCTCCAGCGCAGCCAGGCTGGCATGCGGTGCCGGGTGGTGAAGCGCATGCAAGGCCTCTCGCAGCGCCGGCAAGCCGGGCCGAACCAGGTGCGGCGGAATCACCTCCTGCAGCGGCGCGCGTTGCAGGGCGCTGGCCACGGCCTTGCGCAGGTAGGCCTGCGGCAATGCGGCCGTCGTCGGGTAAACCGGCGTGAGGGAAGTGGCCAGCGGCGTGTCGTCACCGACGGACTTGAACACCGGGTGCACCATTTCGTGACCAAAGAAGCCGCCGCGAACCTCACCGCGCACGCGAACCTGAGAGCCTGCAGCCAAGGCCTTCTGGTGTGAGGGGTAGAAGTGCAGGAAGCGCAGCACCAACTCACCGGAGCCGTCGCGCAGCCGGGCAATGAACTGACGACGGGGCCGCAGCTCCACGCGCGCATCAACGATCACGCCCTCGCACTGGGCCGCCTGACCGTGGTTCAGTTCCCCGATCGGCGTCAGGCGCGTTTCGTCCTCATAGCGCAGGGGCAGGTGCAGGGCCAGGTCGATGTCACGAAGCAGGCCCATCCGTTCCATCGCCTTTTGCGGCGCAGACTTTTCCTTGGGTGTGGCAGCAGGCTCGGCCATCGCGGCATTCTGCACGTGCGGCAGGGCGATGCGGGCTGGTGGACAATTTCGCACTTCCCACTCAGGCCGGTACAGCCTGCTGCCATGAACCCAGACACCCCCCACGCCCCCGAGGCCGCCGGTCGTCCCGGCATCGACCGCGACTACACGCTGGCCGATTTCGACTTCAAGCTGCCCCCCGAGCTGATCGCCCAGCACCCGGCACCCGAGCGCAGCGCCTCGCGCTTGCTCGACGGCCGCAGCGAGCGTGCCGTGGACCGCATCTTCCGGGAACTGCCCGGCCTGCTCAACCCGAACGACCTGCTCGTGTTCAATGACACGCAGGTCATCAAGGCGCGTCTTTTCGGAGAAAAGGAGACCGGCGGTGCGGTCGAGGCGCTGGTCGAGCGGGTGCTTCCCGACAACGAGGTGTGGGCCCATCTGCGCGCGAGCAAGTCGCCCAAGGCCGGCGCCCTCGTGCGTTTCGGCGCCCCGTCTGCACACGGCGAGCGCGAAGGGTTCGACGCCCAGGTGTTGGGGCGTTGCGGCCCCGACAACGCCCTGTTCCACCTGCGCTTGCCCGCAGACCCCTTGGCCCTCATGGGGCGCTTCGGCCATGTGCCCCTGCCGCCCTACATCACCCATGAAGACTCGGCCGAGGATGAGAGCCGCTACCAAACCGTGTTCGCGTCCAAGCCTGGCGCGGTGGCCGCGCCCACGGCGTCGCTGCACTTCGACGAGTCGGTGCTGAAGGACCTGGACGCGCGTGGCATCCGCCGCGCGGCCATCACCTTGCATGTGGGCGCCGGCACCTTCCAGCCGGTGCGAAGCGAGAACCTGCGCGAACACCAGATGCACAGCGAGTGGTTCGAGGTGAGCGCGGCCACCGTGGCGGCCATTGAGGAAGCCCGTGCGCGCGGCGGCCGCATCTGGGCGGCCGGCACCACCACGATGCGCGCGCTGGAGTCGGCCGCGCGCACGCCCGATGGCAAGGTGAAAGCGGGATCGCGCGACACCGACATCTTCATCACGCCGGGCTTCGACTTCCGTGTGGTGGACGGCCTCATCACCAACTTTCACCTGCCCAAGAGCACCTTGATGATGCTCGTGAGCGCCTTCGCGGGCCATGGGCACATCATGTCCCTCTACCGCCACGCCATTGAGGCGCGCTACCGCTTCTTCAGCTACGGCGACGCCATGCTGCTGCAGCGCGCCCGGCCCTGACCCCATGCTCCAGTTCGAACTCCTGCGCACCGAAGGCCATGCCCGCCGTGGCCGCCTCACACTCAACCATGGCGTGGTGCAAACGCCGATCTTCATGCCGGTGGGCACCTACGGCACGGTCAAGGGCGTGATGCCGCGCAGCCTCGAGGAAATGGGCGCGCAGATCATCCTGGGCAACACCTTCCACCTGTGGCTGCGTCCGGGCCTGGATATCCTCAAGCCGTTTGGTGGTCTGCATGGCTTTGAGCGCTGGAACAAGCCCATCCTGACCGACAGCGGTGGCTTTCAGGTTTGGAGCCTGTCGGGTGAAGACGGCAAGGGCCGCAAGATCACCGAGGAGGGTGTGCGCTTTGCCTCTCCGGTGACGGGCGACAAGCTCTTCCTCACCCCCGAGGTGAGCATGCAGATCCAGACGGTGCTCAATTCGGACATCGTCATGCAGTTCGACGAGTGCACGCCCTACCAGACGGCGGGTCAACTCACCACGCAGGCCCAGGCGCGCGCTTCGATGGAACTCAGCCTGCGCTGGGCCAAGCGTTGCCAGGCGGAATTTGCGCGACTCGAGAACCCCAACGCGCTGTTCGGCATCGTGCAGGGCGGCATGTACGAAGACCTGCGCCAGGAATCCTTGGATCAATTGGTGGAGCTGAACCTGCCGGGCTACGCCGTCGGGGGTGTATCGGTGGGTGAGCCCAAGGAGGACATGCTGCGCCTGACCGCCCACACGCCTCACCGTCTGCCGGCCAACAAGCCCCGCTACCTGATGGGCGTGGGCACGCCTGAAGACCTGGTGTATGGCGTGCAGCATGGCGTGGACATGTTCGACTGCGTCATGCCTACCCGCAACGCGCGCAACGGCCACCTCTTCACCCGTTTCGGAGACCTGAAGATCCGCAATGCGCGTCACAAGACCGATGAGCGGCCGCTGGACCCCACCTGCACCTGCTACACCTGCAAGGGCATCACGCGTGAAGATGGCAGCGTGAGCGGTGCTTTCAGCCGCGCCTACCTGCACCACCTGGACCGCTGCGGCGAAATGCTGGGCCCCATGCTGGCCAGCATCCACAACCTGCATTACTACCTGAACCTGATGGGTGAGGTGCGGCAGGCCCTGGACGAGGGGCGGTTCGCCGCCTACGCGCAGCAGTTCGCGCGGGACCGCGCGCAGGGCTGTTGACCCGCCGAGGCGCTACTTCAGCGCCGCCTCCACCTGCCAGCGGGGCCGCTCGATCTGCGCCAGCCGCTGCGCCAGCACAGGCAGCGCCTCATCCAGCATGGGCTTCATCGGGTGCGGCGGGTTGATGACGAACACGCCGCTGCCCATCATGCCGAAGCCGCGGTCGTCCGCGGCTTGAACTTGGATCTGTGCATCCAGCCAGCCCTTGGGTGCTGAGGCTGCAGCCGTGCGCAGCCGCTTGGGCAACTGCACCGCCTCCACCAGCTGAACCAGCGGGTACCACACGATCACCACCGCCTGCGCAAAGCGCGTCATGATCTCGCGCACGGCGGCCACCACCTTGCCGTAGTCGGGCTTCAGCTCGTAGCTCGGGTCGATCAGCACCACGCCGCGTCGCGAGGGCGGTGGCAGCTCACGGACGAGCCCGGCGAAGCCGTCGGCCATGTGCACCTTGGTGTGCGGCCGATCGGCCAGGAAGGCGCGCAGGATGCGCTCGTCCGTTGGGTGCATCTCATACACATGCAGCGGGTCGGTGGGGCGCATCAGTGCCTGCGCGATGGCCGGTGAGCCGGGGTATTGGCTGAGCTTGGCGCCCGGGCCACCGTTGAAGTCGCGCACCAAATGCAGGTAGCGCTGCAGGGCCTCGGGCAGGGCCTTGCCCTCCGCCATGGCCGCCCAAAGCGCGGCCACGCCACCTTCGAACTCGCCTTTCTTGCCCGCGTAGCGGCCTTCCAGCGAGTAGCCACCGGCACCGGCGTGGGTGTCCACCAGCGTATAGGGCTTGTCCTTGTCGCCCATGTGGCGCAACACCTCCGACAGCACCAGGTGCTTGAGCACATCGCCGTGGTTGCCGGCGTGGAAAGCGTGTCGGTAGGCGAGCATGGGGCACTGTAGCCCAGATGGATGTCAACCGACCCGATGGGCCAGGCGTTGAGCACGAATCGACCCCAGGAGCCGAACATGTACCCGCTGGCCCGCACCCTCGCCCTGTCACTGTTGTCGGTGGCCGCCGCGGCCATCGCTGTTCCGGCCCACGCCGATCGGGGTGGGCACGGCTACCGTGTGGGGTATGGGCCTTCTCATGGTCATCATGGCCACCACGGGTACCGCCATGGGCATGTGCACCACCACGGGCGCAGCGGCATCTGGGGGCCACTGATCGTGGGCGGCTTGATTGGCGCGGTCATCGTGGGTTCGACGTCGGCACACGCCCACGCGGCGCAACCGGTGGTGGTGCCCGTGGTGCCGCCCGTGCCCTCGCATCTGGTCGCGGCCCCCGCGGTACCGCCGGTCGTGATCGCACCGGCCCAAGCGGCGCCTCCACGCGTGCAGTACTTCTGCGCCCCCTACCGGGCCTACTACCCCTTCGTGGCCAACTGCCCCGAGCCCTGGTACGTGATGCCGTATTGAGTAGGGCGCGTGGCCCATGGGCTGGGCTCTCAGCTCATTTCATCCACGCGCTGCACCGGCCACCAGCGGCAGGCCTAGCCCGGGGCCGCTGACTGCTCAGGCAGGCGCGCCCGGCTGCTTCAGCGGGTGGGCCGCTGCGAAGGCCGGCAGCGCCTGCAAGCGCTCGTTGATGGCCACGGCCGTGGGATAGGCCGAAGCATCCAGCTTGAAGAACATGAAGGCCAGCAGGTGCGAGGCCAGGCAGATGTCGGCTTGCGTTAACTGGTCGCCATGGCAGTACAGGCCCGTGTTCTTCGAGCCTGCCAACTGCGCCTCGATGGCCTCCAGCCCGCTGTGCAGCGCGCGGGCCAGCCACTTCTGCAACGCCTCATCGCTCAGGCCCTGGTCCTTGGTCAGGTGGTTGCGCACCTTGGGCACCAGCAGCGGGTGCGTGTCGGCCGCGTGGATCATCGACAGGCCCCGCACGCGCGCCCGGCCCGCTGCATCGGTGGGCAGCAGGGGCGGCGTGGGCGCGATCTCGTCCAGGTACTCCACGATGGCCATCGACTGGAACAGCACCCGCCCGTCGTCCAGCCTCAGCGCCGGCAGCACCGCCTGCGGGTTCACGGCGCGAAACGCCGGCTTCAGGTGTTCGCCGCCCAGCATGTCGATGGCGTGCATCTCATGGGGAATGTTCTTCAAGGCCAGCGCCACGCGCACGCGGTAGGCCGCCAGGGACCGCCAGTTGGAATAGAAGATCATCAAATCCTCCGATCGGGAAATGAACCACCGCAGGCATCACGCGCGCCCAAGCGGCCACAATCGACCGATTGTGCAGCGCGCCGGCAAATCGGTTCAGTCCCGCTTTGCTTGGCCCCGCCCCGTGTTCGCAAACAAATGGTGTCTCACCCATTTTGGAAACCATGACCACACTCTTCGACCCCATCCGCATCGGCGACATCGACCTGGCCACCCGCGTGGTGATGGCCCCACTCACCCGCAGCCGCGCCAAGGGCACGGTGCCCAATGACCTGATGCGCCAGTACTATGAACAGCGTGCGGACCCGTCCACCGGCGCCGGTTTGATCATCAGCGAAGCTTCGCAGATCAGCCCCGAAGGGCAGGGCTACCTGGACACGCCAGGCATCTACAGCGAGGAACAGGTGCAGGGTTGGAAACGCATCACCGACGCGGTGCATGCCAAGGGCGGCCGCATCGTGATCCAGCTGTGGCATGTGGGGCGCATCAGCCACACCTCGCTGCAGCCCGGCGGCCAGCCGCCGGTGTCGTCCACCGCGCGGGCCTCGGGCAGCAAGACCTACAACGCCGAGGGCTTCGTGGACTGCTCGACCCCGCGTGCGCTGCGTTCTGAAGAGATGCCGCGCATCGTGGAGGACTACCGGCGTGCGGCGGCCAACGCCATTCGCGCAGGCTTCGACGGCGTCGAGGTGCACGGTGCCAACGGCTACCTGATCGACCAGTTCCTGCGCGACAGCATCAACGATCGCAGCGATGCCTACGGCGGCTCGATCGAGAACCGCGCGCGGCTGCTGGTGGAGGTGATGACGGCCGTGTCGAAGGAAATCGGCGGCGGCCGCACGGGCGTGCGCCTGTCGCCCATCACGCCGGTCAATGGAGCCGCACAGGACAGCAACGCCGCGGCCCTGTTCGACCACATCATGCGCCATTTGGCGCCGCTGAACCTGGCCTACATCCATGTGATCGAAGGCCAGACGGGAGGCGCTCGCGACCTGACCGACAAGGGTGTGGCGCCTTTTGACTACGCCGCCATGCGTGCCCACTTCAAGGGTGCGTGGATGGTGAACAACGGCTACAGCCTGCAGATGGCACAGGACACCCTGACCAAGGGCGAAGCCGACCTGATCGCGTTTGGCCGGCCCTTCATCGCCAACCCCGACCTGGGCCGGCGCCTGCGCGAAGGGGCACCTCTGAACGCACTGGTGCGCGAGACGTTGTACACACCCGGGCCCGCGGGCTACACCGACTATCCGACGCTTGCCTGAGCACCAGCCCGGCCCAGGGGACCGGGCCTGCGGATCGCGCTCGGGTGCGGTTCAGCGCAAGTGCTGTCGCCCAACCTTGCTGCGAAAGGCCTCGGCAATCGACACCTGCCGCGGCCCCGGTACCACTTCGCCCTCTTCCCCGGTCTGCAGCGAACCTTCCACCGTCACCGATAGGTAGAAGCCGCAAAAGCCGCTTTGCGCCATCATCTTGCTGGCCTGCTTGAAGCCCATCACCGCATCGAACTTGCTGCAAGGCATGCGCGGTTCGCTGATGGCCAGGATGCAATTTGGAAAGCGAAGCCGATCGCCTATCCAGGCGTGGGTTTCCAGCAGGCCGGTGATGGTGAGGTTCTCGCCCATCAGGCCCGGTGTCGGGTCTTCATCCCATAACTGCAGCCGCGCCTGCGAGCGCACGGTCTTCCAGAAGGCGTAGTGCTCGTGCGGGTAGGCGTAGACCGCCTTGCCGCGTCCGCCGTGCACCGTGGGGTCGGCCTGCTCGTCGCCCTCAAGCCCCAGGGGCCCCACAGCCACCGAAACCCCGGGGCCCACCGCGCGCTTGCCGTGGGCGGTGAGGATCGTGCGGCCATCGGCCACGGTGACCCGCTGGGCCATCGCCGTGTTGACGCTGAGGATGCGGATCCGGCCGTTCATGTCAGCTGCGGACCGTACCATGGTTCAATTCCGTCAGAGTCATTGAAAGGTCCCACCATGTTCAATCACGTCATGCTCGGCACCAACGACATCGAGCGCGCCAAGCGCTTTTACGACGCGGTGCTGGGCGTACTCGGTGCCGGTGAGCCCGTGCGAAATGTGTCGGGCTCGGGCCATGTGCGCCTGTTCTACCGCCATGAGGGCAGCGCCTTCTGCCTGACCCAGCCCATCAACGGAGAGCCGGCCACGGTGGCCAACGGCGGCACCATTGGCTTCAAGTGCCACTCGCCTGAGCAAGTGCAGCGCTTCCATGATGTGGCCGTGGCGCACGGAGGCGTGTCGGTCGAGGACCCGCCGGGCCCACGCACCGGCGGCTTGGGCACGCTGCACCTGGCCTATGTGCGAGACCCGGATGGCCACAAGTTGTGCGCCATCCATCGGCCGTCGTGACCCGCGCGGGTCGCGACGACTGGCCCGCCATCTGGTCCATCCTCGAACCCGTGTTCCGCGAAGGCCGCACCTACACCTTCGCCCCGGACATCAGTGAGGCCGACGCTCGTCAAGCCTGGATGGTCCTGCCGGCCAAGACCTTCGTCTGTGAGGATGCAGCAGGCCGCATGGTGGGCACCTACTACCTCAAAGCCAACCAGCCGGGACAAGGCCGCCACGTGGCCAACTGTGGCTATGTGGTCAGCGCCGACGCGCGGGGCCTGGGCGTGGCGTCTGCCATGTGCGTCCACTCGCAACAGCAGGCCCGTGAACGGGGCTTTCGAGCGATGCAGTTCAACTTCGTGGTCTCTACCAACGAGGGCGCGGTGCGCCTGTGGAAGCAGCACGGGTTCCAGATCGTGGGCACCTTGCCCGGCGCATTCCACCATCCCGATCACGGCTTCGTCGACGCCTTCGTCATGTTCAAGCAGCTCGTCGCGGATTGACGGGTGCGCTATCCTGGGCGCATGCAAGTCCACCCCGTTGCGCTCTGGCATGAACTGGCTGCTTCGAAGAAGGGTGAGGGGCTTGATGCCTTTCTGGCCGATGAGGCCGTGTTCATCTCCCCGGTGGTGCACACGCCGCAGCGCGGCAAGGCGATCACCAAGGCCTACCTGAGCGCGGCCCTCCACGTGTTCGGCAACCAGAGCTTCCGTTATGTGCGGGAGATCGTGGGTGCACAGGACGCGATGCTGGAATTCGAAACCGAGATCGATGGCATCGTCGTCAACGGCGTGGACATCCTGAAGTGGAACGAGGCCGGACAGGTGATCGAGTTCAAGGTGATGTTGCGCCCGCTCAAGGCGGTGAACCTCATCCACGAGCAAATGGGCCGCATGTTGGCTGCGGCTGCCCAGTCGCGCGGCGCGTGAAGAGCCCCGCGCCCATGGGCCCACAGGAACTTCAAGCCCTGATCCGCACCGGCATTCCGGTGGCGAACTTCATGCAACTGAGCGTGCTCGAGGTTCGCCCCGACGGCGTGGACCTGTCGGCCCCGCTGGCGCCCAACCTGAATGTGCACGGCACGCTGTTCGGCGGCAGTGGCGCTGCGATGGCGTTGGTGGCGGCGTGGTCGCTGTCGCACACCCGGCTGCACCGCGAAGGCCTCGACGTTCCGCTGGTGGTGGTCAAGCAGAACATGCATTACTTCAAGCCGGTGCGCTCGACCGTGATCGCCCGTGCTCGGTTCGCGTCGGGCCACGGCTGGGAACCGTTCATCCTGGCGGTCCAGCAAAGCCAACGCGCTCGCCTGGATGTGGTGGTCGAGTTGGTGCCTGAATCCAAGCCCGAGGAGGTGGCGGCACGGCTGGAGGCCACCTTCGCCGCGGTGCCGGGCTGATGCCCGCCTTCAGCGCAACTTCAGCGCCACCACGGTGCGGTCAGGGCACCAAGCCCTGAACCCCCCACTGGCCTCGAGCTGGGTCCCAGTCAAAGCGCCCGCGGTGGTGCGTGTCCCGGTTCAGCTGCAGGAAGTCCATGGACTGAACCTGCACTGTTATCACCGTGAAGTGGCGCTGCGCTGTCTCGAGGTCCAGTGCTGCTCTCGGGTCCGAATCGGACGAGCCTTCCAAAGGCGTACCAGGTGCCGTCGCCTGCGCGTAGTCCGCACGTGCCGTTGGCGGCACCGCGGCCCAATGGCGCTGCACGGAGTCGTGGTCGGCTTCCACCGATGCCAGCCCCGTGATGCGAAGCTGTTGCCGATGCCCCGGGTCCCACAGCAGCAGCGCCACCTGTGGGCAGGCGGCCAGTTCCACCAGCTTAGCGCTGCGGGCGTCCGTGTAGAACACCAGGCGGCGCTGATCCACGCCAACCTGGCGCAGGATCACACTGCGCGCCGCCGGGCCCTGCGCCCCTTGGGTGCAAAAGGCCACCACGCGCCAGGGGTGGCGGCGGTCGGCGCTGGCCCGGGTGAGCTGGCGCCACAGCTCGTCGACGGTTGGCAGGCTCATGTTGGCAATTCGGGCGCTTGCGGGGTGTCAACGGCCTTGAGCGCGCCGGCTGACGCGTTCGCGGCTGCGACGCTTTCCATGCGCCGACTGTAGGCCCTGCGGGCCTCATGGGGCACCTTCAGGGGGATCAACATCGCCCTATGCATTTCTTGCATAACCTCAAAATCTCGGCGAGTGACTTCGTCGTTACACTGATTTTTCACTTGAATTGGGCCGGGGTTCAGCCTTGCCAATGGCACCTTCGCCCGAGGGTAGAGGCGCCGCCACAAGACTGGTGGCGTGGGCGAAGCGGGGTGTGATGGGGTCAGTCGGATCGTGAAACCGCGTGTAACCGCGGTCTGCTGCGCATCGATTGACCCGATCTCATCTCTACGCCTTCAACTCCCAGGAACTCACCATGAACCCAGCAGCCGCAGCGGTTGTCCCGTTGAATGCACCTGCCCACGTGCGCCACCAACGCCTGATCCAGTGGGTCGGCGACATCGCCGCCTTGACGCAAGCCAAGGAGGTCTATTGGTGCGATGGCAGCGAGGCCGAATACAACCGCCTGTGCGGCGAACTGGTGGCTGCGGGCACCATGAAGCGGCTCAACCCCAAGCTTCGCCCCAACAGTTACCTGGCCTGCAGCGACCCGTCCGATGTGGCGCGCGTCGAAGACCGCACCTTCATCTGCAGCCAGAAGAAGGAAGACGCAGGCCCCACCAACAACTGGATGGCCCCGGCTGAGATGCGCGCCTTGCTGCAGACGGGCGATCAGGCCCTCTTCAAGGGCGCCATGAAGGGCCGCACGCTCTATGTGGTGCCCTTCTCGATGGGCCCGATCGGATCGCCGATTGCGCACATCGGGGTGGAACTCTCCGACAGTCCCTATGTGGCGGTGAACATGCGCATGATGACCCGCATGGGCCGTGCCGTGCTGGACGTGCTGGGTGAGAACGGTGAATTCGTGCCCTGCGTGCACACCGTGGGCGCGCCCCTGGCCCAAGGACAACAGGACGTGGCCTGGCCCTGCAACAAGACCAAGTACATCGTCCATTACCCCGAAACCCGCGAGATCTGGAGCTACGGCTCGGGCTACGGCGGCAATGCGCTGTTGGGCAAGAAGTGCTTCGCCCTGCGGATCGCCTCCACCATGGGCCGCGACCAGGGCTGGCTGGCCGAGCACATGCTGGTGCTGGGCGTCACCCAGCCCAATGGCGTCAAGCGCCATGTGGCCGCCGCCTTCCCCAGCGCCTGCGGCAAGACCAATTTCGCCATGCTGATCCCCCCGGCCGGCCTGAAGGATGCCGAGGGCCAGACCTGGAAGGTGACCACCATCGGCGACGACATCGCCTGGATCAAGCCGGGCACGGACGGCCGCCTGTACGCCATCAACCCCGAGGCCGGCTACTTCGGCGTGGCCCCGGGCACCAACCACAAGACGAACCCGAACTGCATGGATTCGCTGCAGCGCGACGCGATCTTCACCAATGTGGCCCTCACGCCCGAAGGCGATGTGTGGTGGGAAGGCATGAGCGATGTGCCGCCGGCCGAACTCATCGACTGGCAAGGCAAGCGCTGGACGCCTGAGATTGCCAAAGAAACCGGTGCCAAGGCCGCCCACCCCAATGCCCGCTTCACCGTGGCCGCCACCAACAATCCGGTGCTGGACGCCGATTGGGACAACCCGCAGGGCGTGGCCATCGACGCCTTCATCTTCGGCGGCCGCCGCAGCACCACGGTGCCGCTGGTGACCGAGGCGCGGACCTGGGTGGAGGGCGTGTACATGGCCGCCACCATGGGCAGCGAAACCACCGCTGCGGCCGCCGGCCAGCAGGGCGTGGTGCGCCGCGACCCCTTCGCCATGCTGCCGTTCATGGGCTACAACATGAGCGACTACTTCCAGCACTGGCTCAGCCTGGGCAAGAAGCTCGAAGGCCAGGGCGTGAAGTTGCCCAAGATCTACTGCGTCAACTGGTTCCGCAAGGGTGCCGACGGCAAGTTCGTGTGGCCGGGCTATGGCGAGAACATGCGCGTGCTCAAGTGGATGCTCGAGCGCGTGGAGGGTGCGGCACAGGGCGTCGAACATGTGTTTGGCATCAGCCCACGTTACGAAGACCTGTCCTGGAGCGGCCTGGAGTTCAGCCGCGATCAGTTCGACAGCGTCATCGGCATCGACCGCGCGGCCTGGGCCGAAGAACTCAAGCTGCACGATGAACTCTTCGAGCAGCTGAGTTACCACCTGCCCGAGGAGCTGCGCCAGACCAAGGCGCAGATCGAGAAGCGCTTGGCGGCCTGACGGTCGGTGTGCCCTCGCGTGGATTGGGTCGGTGTCGGGGACACGCAGCCCGCCGCGCGACAATGCCGGCATGAAGGCTGACCTCAACAACGCTGAACTCGACGAACTGGACGCACTGCTGCAGCAGGCGCCCGATCCGCTGGACCCGCTGGACGTGGTGGCCCTGGACGGCTACCTGTGCGCCGTGGCGGTGCAGCCGCGCATCGTGCCGCCGGCGGACTGGCTGGCACGTGCACTGGACACCGACGGCAGCCGCTGGCCTCCGGCCGAGATCGACCCCGCCTGGCTGGCCCGCGTGCAGGGCCTGCTGCAACGTCGCTTCGAGGCGCTGGTGCGCGGGCTGTCCGAAGACCGTGTGTTCGACCCGGTGGTCAGCGACACCGG
>JBEAWD010000067.1:0-3674 GCA_041160585.1 Pseudomonadota bacterium
GCTGAGGGCGATCACGCCCAGCAAGGCCACAAAGCCGAACGGCGCCTTGAAGATCAACAGCGCGGGCACCGCGCCCACCAATGCGAGCGGCGCAGTGAGGAACACCATCCACATCCGCGAGAAGCTCTGCAGTTGCAGCATCAAGAAGAAGAGCATCACCACGAACATCAGCGGGAAGACCGCAAACAGCGCCGTGTCGGACTTGCGCGTTTCCTCCGAGGCGCCACCAATTTCGATACGATAGCCCGGTGGCAGGTCGGCGACGATGGCCTGAAGCGTCGGCCAAATCTTCGAGGTGGCGGCCGGCCCTTGCACGCCATCCATCACGTCGGCGCGAACGGTCAGCGTTAACTCTCGGTTGCGCCGCCACAGCACCGGTTCTTCAAAGGTCGGTGTCAGCTTCGCGATTTGCGACAGCGGCACCACCGCACCGCTGCGGGTGAAGAGCGTCACATCCCCTAGCCGCTCAAGGTTGAGCCGCTCAGTCGCCGTGCCGCGCAAGGTCACGTCGATGAGTTCCTCGCCTCTGCGGATCTGCGTGACTGGCAGTCCGCTCAGCGCCATCTGGGTCATGTTGGCGACGTCGGTGCTCGTGATGCCCAGCAGCCGCGCCTTGTCCTGGTCCACATTCAACTGGACGGACCGCACCTGCTCATCCCAATCGAGCTGGGTGTCGCGCACCAGCGGACTTTGGCGAACCGTGTCCCGCACGCGGTAGGCAATCGCCCGCAGCGTGGCACTGTCCTTGCCCACCACACGGAACTGAACGGGAAAGCCTACGGGCGGCCCAAACTCAAAACGAGTGACCCGACCATGCAGATCCGGGAATTGCTCACCCTGAGCAAACAACGCCAACAGGCGGGCCCGAACCGCCTCGCGGTCTTCGATGCTGCGGGTGTTCACCACGACCTGAGCCAAGCCCGGGTTCGGAAGATCCGCGGAGATGGAGAGGAAGAACCGCGGTGCGCCTGCACCGGTGTAGGCCGTGAAGCGTTCCACCTGGGGGTCGGCCTTCAGCACCTGTTCCAAGCGCTGCACCTGCTGCTCGGTGGCGGTAAATGAGGCCCCTTCGCGCAGCCGCAGGTCGACGATCAACTCCGTGCGGGAGGCGGTGGGAAAGAACTGCTGCTGCACCAGGCTCATGCCCGCTGCACTGAGACCAAAGATCAGGGCCGTCGTACCCAGCACCCACCACCGGTGGGCCACACACCAGGTCAGCAGCGCGCGCAGTCGGGTGTACACCGGTCGTGCATAAGGGTCGCCGCCGTGCCCCTTCATCACTTGGGGCAGCAGCTTGACGCCCAGGTAGGGAGTGAACACCACGGCCACGAACCACGAGGCCACGAGCGCCACACCCACCACCCAGAAGATTCCGCCGGCGTACTCGCCGGAGATGGACTTGGCAAAGCCCACCGGCATGAAGCCAGCCACCGTCACCAAGGTTCCGGTGAGCATGGGAAAGGCGGTGGACGTATAGGCGAAGGTGGCCGCGCGAACCCGGTCCCATCCCTGCTCGATCTTCACCACCATCATCTCCACCGCAATGATGGCGTCGTCCACCAGCAGTCCCAGCGCGATGATCAGAGCCCCCAGGGACACGCGGTCCAGGCTCCACCCCATGACGGCCATCACCGTGGCCACCAGCGCCAGCACCAGCGGCACCGACGCCGCCACCACGATGCCGGTGCGCCAACCCAGGAACAGAAAGCACACCACCAGCACGATGACCAAGGCTTCCAGGAAGGAGCGCTCGAATTCCCAAACCGAATCGTCGACGATCTTGGGTTGGTCGGCCACCTTTTCCACGGTCACGCCCAAGGGAAGTGCTGCCTGCAACGCGCTCATGCGCTCGTCCAGCGCCGCGCCCACCTTCAGCACGTTGGCCGTCTTCTCGAAGGCCAGGCCCAGCATCAGTACCGGTCTTCCGTTGTGCCGCACCGTGAACTGCGGCGGTTCTTCAAGGCCCGACTTGATGTCGGCCACATCGGCCAGGCGCAGCAGCCGTCCGCCCACCTCAATCGGGACGTTGGCCACATCGCGTGCATCACGCAAGCCCAGGCCGCCCTCGGACAATCTGAGGAACACCCGATCGGCTTGTCCTTCGATGCTGCCCGCCGGCGCGACTGTGTTTTGGCGGTTCAAGGCCTCGATGATGGCTTGCGGCGACACACCCAGAGCGGCCAGGCGTGCGCTGGACAACTCGACGTACACCTTCTCGGGCTGTCGGCCAAACACCTCAATGCGTGTCACACCCTTGACTGGCTGCAGCTCGCGTTTGGCGTCATCGACCAGCGCTTGCAGTTCGGGCCAGGTCAAATCCGGCGCACTGAAGGCATAGAGCACGCTGTAGACATCACCGAACTCGTCGTTGAAGAAGGGGCCGCGCACGCCGTCCGGGAACTCATGCCGGATGTCGGCGATCTTCTTTCGGGCCAGGTACCACGCCCGGTCCAGCTCGTGCTTCGGGGTGCCGCCCTTCATCCAGAAGTTCAGGCCACCATAGCCTTGCCGGGCGAAGCTGCGCACGTAGTCGATGCCCTCGATCTTCTGCAGCTCGCGCTCCATGCGGTTGAGCACCTGATCCTGCACCTGCTGCGCAGTCGCGCCTGGCCAGGCCACCACAGCGCTCATGGCCGGCACGTTGAAGTTCGGATCTTCCAGTCGTCCCAGCCGAGTGAAGGAAAACGCGCCCACCACCAGGGTGACGATGATGAGGAAGAGCACAAGGGCGCGGTGGGTGACCGCCCATTCGGACAGGTTGAAGGACTTCATCGCGCAGCCACCGGCGAAAGCGCTTCGGCCAGGGGCCTTGCAACGGGACGCACCTTCATCCCTGCGTCAAGCTTCTGGGCGCCCGCCGTCACCACCAGCGCACCGTCCTTCAGGCCGCCTACGCGAACCTGTCCCGTGGTCTGCGACTGCAGTTGTACCTTCTGGCGCATCAAGGCACCGTCGGCGGCGTCAACCGTCCACACGAAGGTGCCCTCGGTTGTGGTCAGTAATGCGCCCACTGGCAGCGTGGCGCCGGTCGTGGTGCCCGGCTGGCGCAGGCGAACTTCGGCGCTCATGCCCATGTGCACCGTCTTGATCTGAGTGGGCGACACCATGGCATAGCGCACCCGCGTGGTGCGGCTGACCGGATGGGCACTGGGTGCCATCTCCCGCAGGCGCAGCGCGATCGGCTGGGCCGAGGACACAGCGCCCACACCCACGGACTCGGTGCCAAATCCGGGCACGGCCTCGGCACGCCACTGCTGCAGGTCGGCCACCAAGGCCTCCGGCACGTCCACCACCACCTCCAGTTCACCGGGCCGCGCCACACTCACGACGGCCTGCCCCTCGGTCACCATTTGCCCAAGCTCCAAGCGCAAGGCGGTCACCACCCCGTCGAAGGGGGCCGTCAGTGCCGCGTAGCCGGCTCGGTTGCGGGCCAGTTCCAGTTGCGATTGCGCCTGTTTCAGCCGAGCCGCTGCGGCATCCGCGCGGGCCTGCTGGCGCTCGGCATCGGCCGCGCCCACCGATCCATCACCCATCAATCGACGAAACCGCTCAGCATCGCTGGCCGACTGCACGGCCTCCACCTCCGCGGCCCGCTGCTGATCGGCGGCAGCCTGCACCGCCAGCCGGTAGTCGGTCGGGTCCAGGCGCGCCATCACCTGGCCTGCGCGTACGGG
>JBEAWD010000079.1:0-14928 GCA_041160585.1 Pseudomonadota bacterium
CCGATGCCCCACCCGCCCGATGAAGTCTCCCAGCGCATCGTCCACCTGGCGCTGGGCCTTCGCCTCTGCCTGCAGCTTTTCCTGAAGGAACTGCAGCAGCGGGTCCTGTTCAACCGTCGGGTGAAGGTCGAAGACCAGGCGGTGCTGGTAGTTCGCCACCGGAGCAAGGCTGAAGAGCTGGGGCGATACACCCTGCTTGAGATCCAGAACCATCCGAACGACTCGGGGCTGAAACTGACCGACCCGAACGCCGGCGATAAAGGGGTCGTCGGGCTGCACCTTGGACACCAGCTCGCGCAGTTGGGGTGACAAGTCCAAGCCCTCGATGTCGATCACCAGGCGCTCGGGGTTGCCCAGGCGTTGATGGGTCACGGTCAAGACGGCGTCCGACTCGATCGTGACCCGGGTGTACAGCGCGGCCGGCCACACGCGCACAGCCCGCACCACGCTGGCCCAGGCCCCCTTCGGCAGCCCCAGCGCCAGCCAGGCCGCTGCCAGGTGGCCGATGAATCCGCGGCGCGGCAACCGAGGGGCGTGGCTCATCCGGCCCTCATCGCCTGCAGCATGCGCTGGCCGGTTGGGCTCATGGCGCGCGCTTGAACACAGCGTGTTTCGTCAGGGTCGATCTGCAGGTGCAGCCACAGGTCAGGCTCGGGCATCAGCCCGCGCGCCCGTTCGGGCCATTCGCAGACCTTGAGGCCGGGTGCTGCGAACACATCGCGAAACCCAGCGTCTTCCCACTCTTGAGGGTCGGTGAAGCGGTAGAAGTCGAAATGCGACACCGGCCAGCCCACATCGTAGGCCTCCATGACCGCGTAGGTGGGGCTCTTGATGCGGCCCTTCACACCCAAGGCCTGCAGCAGGTGGCGGGTGAAGGTTGTCTTGCCGGCACCCAGATCGCCTTCGAGGTGGATGACGGCGTCCCGAACGCCCGTGCTGCCCAGCGCCCGTGCCGCCCGTGCGCAGGTGGCTTCGTCGGGCCAGCGCAGGGTTGCGGTTTCTACAATCGGGCGATGCGTCAAGGTACTCACCAGGTTCAGCGCGCCAACCCGAGTCAGGACGAGCCGGTGGGCAGCACCGTCGATGGTTCCCTCATTTGGGCCGAACTCCAGCAGCAGGCGCGCGCCGTGGGATTTTCACAGATCGGCGTGTCGGGCGTGGACCTCGGCGCTGCAGAACCCGGGTTTCTGGCATGGCTGCAAGCGGGATTTGCCGGCACGATGAGCTACATGTCTGAACACGGCCTCAAGCGCTTGCGCCCGGCCGAACTGGTGCCCGGCACGGTTCGCGTCATCACGGCCCGAATGGACTATTTGCCCGATGCCACGGCCTTACCCACCGAGGCCGACCCCACGCCCGGGGACTGGCGGGCCATCGAGTGGCAGCGGCTGGGGCACGCTTCGCAGGCCACGGTGTCGCTGTATGCCCGGGGACGGGACTATCACCGGGTGCTCAGGCCCAGACTGGCGCGCCTGGGCGATTGGCTTCAGGCGCGGATCGGCCCCTTGGGTCACCGCGCCTTCACGGATTCGGCGCCGGTGGCCGAGGTCGAGCTTGCCCAGCGCAGCGGCTTGGGGTGGCGAGGCAAGCACACCTTGCTGCTGAACCGGGATGCGGGTTCGATGTTCTTCCTGGGCGAATTGTTTGTCGACCTACCGCTGCCCGTGACCGACCCCATCACGGACCATTGCGGACTGTGTGAGGCTTGTGTGCAGGCTTGTCCCACGGGGGCCATCGTGTCGCCCTACCGCTTGGACGCGCGACGCTGCATCAGTTACCTCACCATTGAACATGCGGGTCCGATCGACGTGGCATTGCGGCCCTTGATGGGCAATCGCATCTACGGTTGCGACGATTGCCAGCTCGCCTGCCCCTGGAACAAGTACGCCAGGCGCAGCCCCTTGCCCGACTTCAGGGAGCGCCCTGCGCTGCAGGACCCCGAGTTGCTGGCGCTCTGGGCCTGGTCGGAATCCGACTTTCTGCGTCACACAGAGGGAAGCGCTATCCGGCGAATCGGCTATGAGCGTTGGCGCCGGAACCTGGCCGTCGCGCTGGGCAACGGAATGAGGGCCGGCACGGCTGTTGACTGGAACACGGCTGCCAGGCTTGCCCTGTCGAGTGCGCGCGACGAAGCGTCCCCGATGGTGCGTGAACACATCGACTGGGCATTGGCCGTCTGTTCGGGACCGTGACCCGTGGTGGCCTAAGGTCATTTCCCAGCTCATCCCCTGGGTATCGTCGTGGAAATGCGTACATCGGCGCGAGGCGCGCCACCATAATCTAGCGTCACCGTCATTTGGAGTCTCCTGCATGAAGCGTCTGACCCTCAAACTCTTGTCCTTGGCCGCCGTGGCCGCCACCGGCGCCGTTCCGGCTGCTGCCTGGGCACAGAGCGCCTATCCCAGCAAACCCGTGCGCCTGATCGTGCCGTTTGCACCCGGCGGCACCACGGATATCGTGGCCCGCATCGTGGCCGAAAAGCTCGGGGGTGCCTTGGGCGGCAACGTGGTCGTGGAAAACCGCGCCGGCGGCGGCGGATCCGTGGGCGCGCTTGAAGTCGTGCGCGCGGCGGCCGATGGCCATGTGTTGGGTATGGCCACGGTGTCCACCACCGCCGCCAACCCGGCCATCAACGCCAAGATCGGCTACGACCCCATCACCGATTTCACGCCGGTGATCAACATCGCCGCCACGCCCAATGTGATCGCGGTGCACCCGAGCTTTCCCGCCCGTGACTATGCAGGGTTCGTGGCCGAACTGAAGAAGGCACCCGGTCGGTACAGCTACGCAAGTTCGGGCACGGGTGGCATCGGGCACCTGCAGATGGAGCTCTACAAGAGCCTGTCGCAAACCTTCGTGCTGCACATTCCCTATCGCGGCGCTGGGCCGGCGCTCAACGACACGGTGGCCGGCCAAGTGCCGATCATCTTTGACAACATGCCCTCGGCGCTGCCCTTCATCCGAGACAACCGCCTGGTGCCCATCGTGGTGGCCGCGCCTCAGCGCCTGACGCAGTTGCCCAATGTGCCCACCTTCAGGGAAGTGGGCCTGGAGCCGGTGAACCGGATGGCCTACTACGGCATCCTGGGCCCCAAGGGCATGCCCCGTGACGTGGTGGACAAGATCAACGCCGCGGTGCGTAAGGTGCTGGAGGATCCGTCGGTGCGCAAGCGCATTGAGGACACCGGCTCCCTGATCATCGGCAACACCCCGGCGCAGTTCGCCGACCAGATCAAGGCCGAGTTCGACGTCTACAAGAAGGTGGTCAGCGAGCAGAAGCTCAAGCTGGACTGACCCGGTGGCGCTTCCACCCTCATCGGGGGCCGTGGTGGACCGGTTCCTCGATGCCTTGTGGCTGGAAGATGGCCTGAGCGCCTTGACCCTGGCGGCGTACCGGCGTGACCTCACGCTGTACGCCAGCTGGTGGCACACCGAACATCCTGCCGGGCACGGGATCCTGTCCACCACCGAGGCGCAGCTCCTGGCCTACATGGCCGCCCGCCACGCCAACTCCCGTGCCACCACCGTCAACCGGCGCACCACTGTCTTCAAGCGCTTCTTCCGTTGGGCCCTGCGGGAGCACCTGATCACGCAGGATCCCACCCTGAAGATGATCGGAAGCCGGCAGCCGCTTCGGGTGCCAAAGGTCCTCAGCGAAGCGCAGGTCGAGGCCTTGCTTGCCGCGCCCGACGAGCACACGCCCTTGGGCTTGCGAGACCGCGCGATGCTGGAGCTGATGTACGCCAGCGGGCTGCGGGTGACGGAGCTGGTGGGTCTGAAGACGGTTCAGGTGGGCCTGAACGAAGGGGTGATCAAGGTGATGGGCAAGGGGGCCCGCGAGCGCCTGGTGCCCTTCGGCGAGGAGGCCCGCCAGTGGATCGTGCGCTACCTCGAGACGGCCCGTCAGGCCATCTTGGGTAGGCAGGTCAGCGATGCCCTGTTCGTCACCTCACGTGGCGGCCCCATGACCCGTCAGATGTTCTGGACGCTGGTCAAGCAGCATGCGCTGCGCGCGGATGTGATCGTTCCACTGTCACCGCACACCTTGCGGCATGCCTTCGCCACCCACCTCCTCAACCACGGGGCTGACCTGCGCGTGGTGCAGATGCTGTTGGGCCATGCCGACATCTCCACCACCACCATCTACACCCACGTGGCGCGCGAACGGCTGCGGCAACTGCACCAACGTCACCATCCGCGAGGCTGACTCAGCCCGTCGACGCCTGGCAAGCGATGGGCGCGGCTTCGTGGACAGAGGCGATCAGTAGGGTTGATCCAGCGCTGACAACTCGGCTTCGGCAAAGCCCGCCCGTCGGCGGGCCGCCAGGTTGAAAGGGGGCTTCAGCCGGGGCGCCCCATGCGCGCGGGCAAGCGCCTTGAAGTGGGTCTGCGGCTCCAGCCCCCGTTGATCGCACAGGTGGCCAAACCACCGGTTTCCGACCTCCACATGGCCAATCTCGTCACGCAGGATGATGTCCAGGATTTCCACCGCCCTTTGGTCGCCTGCTCTTCTGAGTCGGGCCTGCATGGGCGGGGTGGCATCCAGGCCGCGGGCCTCCAGAAGCCGCGGCACCAGTGCCATTCGCGCCACCACATCATGCGCCGTCTTGGCCGTCATCATCCAAAGACCGTCATGGGCCTCGAAGTCGCCGTAGGCGTAGCCCAGGCTTCGTAGGTGAGCCTGCAACAGGCTGAAGTGCAGGGCCTCTTCCCGTGCCACCCGCAGCCAATCCGAGTAGAAGTCGCTGGGCAGGCCCTCGAAACGCCACACCGCGTCCAGTGCCAGGTTGATGGCATTGAATTCGATGTGGGCCACGGCGTGGATCAGTGCCGCGTGCCCCTGCGGCGTTTGCGGCGATCGCTGTGGCAGATCACGCGGCGCCACCAGAAGGGGGCGATCGGGTCGGCCGGGCAGGGCGCTCATGCCCAAAGGGCCCAGGGGCTCGGCGATCAGGGTGGCCGGATCCAGTCCGACACGAGCGGCCAACCAATCGTCATACAGCGCCTGCACGGCCCGCGCTTTTTCGTCTGGGTCGCGTTGCATCAAGGCCTGCAACGCACGCACTCGCATGTCCATCCCTAGAATCATCGCATGTCAGAGCTGCGCAAATTCCTGTTCGAAGGCCTGCCCGTGCGCGGCATGCTGGTTCGGTTGACCGAGTCCTGGCAGGACCTGCTCAAGCGTCGTGCCCAGGCTGAGTCGGGCGCTTACCCCGAGCCCGTGCGCAATCTTCTGGGGGAAATGGCGGCCGCTGGCGTGCTCATGCAGTCCAACATCAAGTTCAACGGCGCCCTGATCCTTCAGATGCAAGGCGATGGACCCGTTCGGCTGGCGGTGACCGAGGTGCAGCCCGACCTCAGCTTCCGTGCAACGGCCACGGTGCAGGCAGCCGTGCCGAACGGCGCCCGCCTCGAAGCCCTCCTCAACGTCCATGGCAAAGGCCGTTGCGCCATCACCCTGGACCCGCGGGACCGTCTGCCGGGTCAGCAGCCCTACCAAGGCGTGGTGCCCCTGCATGGCGACCAGCGCGAGCCGTTGCAGAACCTGTCTGAGGTCCTGGAGCACTACATGCTGCAGTCCGAGCAGCTTGATACGCGGCTGGTGTTGGCTGCCGACGACCAGGTGGCCGCCGGACTCTTGATTCAGCGCCTGCCCGTGGGCGGTGAAACCAATCTGTCGGGCTCCAACTGGAAGAGCGACGAAGAGGCCATCGGGCAGTCTGAGGACTTCAACCGAATCGCCCATCTGGCGGTGACCCTGAGCCGCGATGAACTTCTGGGCCTTGACGCCGACACGATCCTGCGGCGACTGTTCTGGGAAGAGGACGTGCGCCACTTCGAACCCCTGAGACCGCGCTTCGCGTGCCGCTGTTCGCGGCAGCGGGTGCAACGCATGCTCAGCGGTCTGGGCCAGGATGAATGCGACAGCATCTTGCAGGAGCGCGGCCAGGTCGACATCGGCTGCGAGTTCTGCGGCGCGCGCTACGCCTTCGATGCCGTGGATGTGAGGCGAATGTTCACGCCTGGGTCGGACCTGCCGCCCGGTTCGAATTCGGTTCAATAGCCGCCACGGCGGGTGCCGGCAGGCACAGGAAGGTACTAGCCAAGGACAGGGCATGGGCGAGCCGTTGAGGGCCTACGCCGCCCACCTCGTGGAAGGGCACGCGGGCCTCATCCAGCAAGCTGGTCACCAAGCGCCTGACCGGTTCGCGCACATGGGGCCCATCCCGCTGCAGGCCATCGGACACCCAGGGCAGGTCGTTGCAGGTGACCAAGGTCAGGGCGTAGGTGTGCTGCTGATCCAGCGCGAAGCGGCGCAGCGAACGGTCATTGAACAGCCACTCGCTGTACACCGCCGTCATCAGCGCCGTGGTGTCGGCGACCACGACCTCATGCGTGCGGCAAGCCTGTGCGATACGCCGGGCCTGCTCTTGGGCGATCGCACTCTGTTCATCGGGGCGTGGGGTCCGGCGCTCGCGATCGCACCAGTGTCGCAGCCACTCGCTCACCCACGTGGTGCGCAGGCCATGTGCGGCTTGCAGCGCCGCTGCCAGACCACGGGCCAATTCCGACTTGCCCGTGCTCTCAGCGCCTTCGATGGCGATCACCCAAGGGCGGTTCATCACCGTCGTACCCACATCCACCAGCCCCAGCCAGACATCAGCGCGAACACCGAATACAGACCGACGGTGAGCCACAGGCCCTGATGGGCGAACAGAAGCAAAGAACTGAGGTTGACCAGCAGCCACACCGCCCAGTTGTCGCTGAACTTGCGGGCCAGCAGCCAGGTGGCCACCAGGCTGCCGGCGGTGGGCAGCGCGTCCGCATAGGGTGCCGGGTGATCCGTGGTGCGCGCCATCAAGGTGCCCAAGAGGCCCCACAGCAGCAAGGCGGCCAGCGCGGCATGACGGCGCACGGCTGGCGGGGCAGGGCGGGGCTGCGGGGCGGCTTCGCTATCGTCGAGTGGGCGAATCCACTGCCACAACCCCCAAGCCGCCATGATCACGAAGACCAACTGTAGCGCGGCCTGTCCGTACAGATGGTTGTCCATGAAGACCAGGGCGTAGAGCAGGGAACTGATCATGGCCAGTGGCCAGCCCAGTGGGTGGACCCGCGCGTTGCACACCACCATCCAGAGGCCCAGTGCCGCACCCAGCCACTCCGCTCGGGACACTTTGTAGCCCAACAACACCAGGTCTGTGTGCTGCAGCGCGGCAGCGACCGAGCCGAACGCTAGGAGTGCCGAATCCTCAGGCATCAGCGCCGTGGCGTGACCTGGATGTAGATCTCATCGCGCTTGACCATCCCCAGTTCGGCACGCGCCTTCTCCTCGACCATTTCCAGGCCTTCACGAAGGTCCTTGACCTCGGCTTGCACCTGTTCATTGCGCGCCTTGGCCGCGTCGATCTGGTCGCGCACCTCCTCAAGCTGTCCGCCCAAGCCGCGCACATGGAACATGCCGTTGCGGCTGAACCAGAGGTCCACCTGCACCAGCACCAGCAGTGCCAGCAGGGCTCCCGTGATCCAGCGCATCGTCATGTCGACCTTGAGGTACAGAGGCGCGCCCGTGAGATCAGCGCAGGTTGTAGAACGCGGCACGGCCCGGGTACACCGCCACGTCGCCGAGGTCTTCCTCGATGCGCAACAGTTGGTTGTACTTGGCCATGCGGTCGCTGCGGCTCAATGAGCCGGTCTTGATCTGTCCGGCGTTGGTGCCCACGGCAATGTCGGCAATGGTGGAGTCTTCGGTCTCGCCCGAACGGTGGCTGATCACGGCGGTGTAGCCCGCACGCTTGGCCATTTCGATGGCTTGGAAGGTTTCGGTCAGCGTGCCGATCTGGTTGATCTTGATGAGGATCGAATTGGCGATGCCCTCGTCGATGCCCTTCTTCAGGATCTTGGTGTTCGTCACGAACAGGTCATCACCCACCAACTGAACTTTCTTGCCCAGGCGCTGTGTCAGGTGCGCCCACCCCGCCCAGTCTCCCTCGTGCATGCCGTCTTCGATGCTGATGATGGGGTACTTGTCGACCCAGGTGGCCAGCATGTCGGTCCAGGCTTCAGCCGACAGCTTGATGCCGCCTTCGCCGTGCAGCACGTACTGGCCATCGTGGTAGAACTCGCTGGCCGCGCAGTCCAGGCCCAGGGCGATCTGTTCGCCCGGCGTGTAGCCGGCCTTGTCAATCGCCTGCAGGATCATCTTGATGGCCGCTTCGTGGTTCTCCACATTCGGGGCGAAGCCGCCCTCATCGCCCACGGCGGTGCTGATGCCTTGGTCGTGCAGGATCTTCTTGAGTGCGTGGAAGGTTTCGGCACCCCAGCGGATCGCTTCCCGCAGCGAGGGTGCGCCCACTGGGATGATCATCAGCTCCTGAAGGTCCAGGCTGTTGTTGGCGTGAGCCCCGCCGTTGATCACGTTCATCATGGGAACCGGCAGCTGTACGCCCCCCATGCCACCGAAATAGCGGTACAGCGGCAGTCCGCTTTCCTCAGCGGCGGCGCGCGCCACCGCCATCGACACCGCCAACATCGCGTTTGCACCCAAGCGGCTCTTGTTCTCGGTGCCGTCCAGGTCGATCAGTGTCTTGTCAAGGAAAGCCTGTTCCGAGGCGTCCAGGCCCAGCACCGCTTCGGACATTTCCGTGTTGATGTGCTCGACCGCCCGCAACACACCTTTGCCCAGGTAGCGGCCCTTGTCGCCATCGCGAAGTTCGATCGCTTCCCGGCTGCCCGTGGAGGCACCCGAAGGTACCGCCGCGCGGCCCATGGTGCCGGACTCCAGCAACACGTCGCACTCCACCGTGGGGTTGCCGCGGCTGTCCAGGATCTCGCGTCCGACGATGTCGACGATGGCGCTCATATCAACTCAACTCCAGTCAAAGGATTCAGCAAGAAAAATCGTTCTCGAGCAGCGCCTGGCGCTTGACCACGCGGTCGACCTCCACCAACTGCGACAGCAGCACCCGCATGTGCTTGAGCGGCACGGCGTTGGGCCCATCGCTCAGGGCCTTGGCCGGGTTCGGGTGCGTTTCCATGAACAGGCCCGAGATGCCCACGGCCACTGCCGCGCGCGAGAGCACCGGCACGAATTCGCGCTGTCCGCCCGAGGAAGTGCCCTGGCCACCCGGAAGCTGAACACTGTGCGTGGCGTCGAACACGACCGGCGCACCCGTCTCGCGCAGAATGGCCAGCGAGCGCATGTCGCTCACGAGGTTGTTGTAGCCAAAGCTCGCCCCACGTTCGCAGGCCAGGAAGTTGTCCTCGTTCAATCCTGCTTCGCGCGCGGCGGCACGGGCCTTGTCGATGACGTTCTTCATGTCATGCGGCGCCAGGAACTGACCCTTCTTGATGTTCACCGGCTTGCCACACTGGGCCACCCGGCGGATGAAATCGGTTTGCCGGCAGAGGAATGCGGGTGTCTGCAGCACGTCGACCACGGCTGCCACCTGCGCCACCTCGTCCTCGGTGTGCACATCGGTGAGGATGGGCACGCCCAACTGACGGCGCACCTCGGCCAGGATCTCCAGGCCGCGGTCCATGCCCGGGCCACGGAAGGAGCTGCCGCTGGAGCGGTTGGCCTTGTCGTAGCTGCTCTTGAAGATGAAGGGTATGCCCAGCTCGGTCGTGATCTCCTTGAGTCGACCGGCCACCTCGAGCTGAAGTTCTTGGCTCTCGACCACACAGGGCCCTGCAATGAGAAAGAAGGGTTGCTGCAGGCCAACCTCGAATCCACAGAGCTTCATGCCGGTGCTCCCGTCTTGGCGGCGTGAGGGGCGTGCGCAGCACTGGCGTTCTTGTTGGCCACGCCCTCAAGCTGGTGGTCCAGGGCGGCCTTCACGTAGCTGGTGAACAGCGGATGGCCGTCCCACGGGGTGCTCTTGAACTCGGGATGGAACTGCACCCCCACGTACCAGGGATGGGTGGCTTGCGGCAGCTCCACCATCTCGGTGAGCTTCTCGCGTTGCGTGATGGCCGAAATCACGAGGCCCGATTGCTGCAGCCGTTCCAGATACCGCTCGTTGGCCTCATAGCGGTGACGGTGGCGCTCCGTCACCACCGGGCCATAGATGCGGTGGGCCAGCGTGCCGGGTTTGACGTCTGAGCTTTGCGCCCCCAGGCGCATCGTCCCACCCAAGTCCGAGTTCGCGTCCCGCTTCTGGATCGTCCCATCGCGGTCTTGCCACTCGTCGATCAGGGCGATCACCGGATGCGGCGTTTGAGCGTCGAACTCGGTGCTGTTGGCGCCCTCCAGCCCCGCCATGTGCCGGGCGTATTCGATGGTAGCCACCTGCATGCCCAGGCAGATGCCAAGGTAGGGGATCCGCTGTTCACGTGCGAACTGAGCGGCCAGGATCTTGCCCTCCACGCCGCGCTTGCCGAAGCCCCCGGGCACCAGCACCGCGTCGTACTTCGACAGCTGGGCCACGTTGCCGGGTGTCAGCGTTTCCGAATCCACGTACTCGATGCGCACACGCGCCTGGTTGTGGATGCCGGCATGGCGCAAAGCCTCGTTGAGCGACTTGTAGGAATCCGACAAGTCGGTGTACTTGCCGCACATCGCGATGGTCACCTCGCGTGCGGGGTGCTCCACGGCGTGCACCAGGTCGTCCCAGCGCTTGAGGTCGGCGGGCTTGGTCAGCAGTTGCAGCTTCATGCAGATGAGCTCATCAAGCCCCTGCTCGTGCAGCATGCGCGGCACCTTGTAGATGGTGTCCACATCCCACATGCTGATCACGCCGTGCGGCGGCACGTTGGTGAACAGCGAAATCTTTTCGCTCTCGTCATCGGGCACTTGGCGGTCGGCACGGCACAGCAGGGTGTCAGGCTGAATACCGATTTCGCGCAGCTTTTGCACCGTGTGCTGGGTGGGCTTGGTCTTGAGCTCGCCGGCCGTGGCGATCCACGGCAGGTAGGTCAGGTGCACAAAGGCGGCATGGGCAGGCCCAAGCTTGAGCGAGAGTTGGCGCACAGCCTCCAGGAAGGGCAGGGACTCGATGTCACCGACCGTGCCGCCGATCTCGACGATGGCCACATCCACCGCCTCTGGCGTGCCGTAGCCGGCCCCGCGCTTGACGTATTCCTGGATTTCGTTGGTGACGTGCGGGATGACCTGAACTGTCTTGCCCAGGTAGTCGCCGCGCCGCTCTTTCTCCAGCACCGACTTGTAGATCTGACCGGTGGTGAAGTTGTTGCTTTTCTTCATCCGCGTGGTGATGAAGCGCTCATAGTGACCCAGATCGAGGTCGGTTTCGGCTCCGTCGTCGGTGACGAAGACCTCACCGTGCTGGAAGGGCGACATCGTGCCCGGATCCACATTCAGGTAAGGGTCGAGCTTGATGAGGGTCACGCGCAGGCCGCGCGATTCGAGGATGGCGGCCAAAGACGCGGAGGCGATGCCCTTGCCCAGGGAGGACACCACGCCGCCGGTCACGAAGACGAACTTGGTCATATGCAACGACCCGACCGTGACGCACCCGGGGCACAGCGCTCAACCGGGCTCGGCGATCGGGGCCGAGGTGGAAATCAAAATTATAGGGGGCCGGCACCGGCCGTCCATCCGCGAACGCTCAGGTCGGCGCCTTGCCGCCGGCCGCGTCTTTCAGCTGGTAAAGGGCCTGCAAGGCCTCGCGTGGGCTGAGCGCATCGGGTTGCAGCTGATCGAGAAGTTGCATCACCGCCGAGGCAGTCGCATCCGGCAGCGGTTCCAGCACTGCGTCCCGCACGTCCTCTTGCGCCACGACCTTACCGTCCGCGGCCTGCGAGAACAGGTCCACCTGTGGCTGCGCGGCCGCTTCCCGTTGCTCCAGTGATTCCAGCGTGCTGCGTGCCTGGCGCACCACCGCGCCGGGCATGCCGGCCAAACGGGCCACCTGAACACCGTAGCTGCGGCTGGCCGGGCCTGGCGCAATCTCATGAAGAAACACGATGTCGTGCCCCGACTCCACCGCATTGACGTGGACATTGATGGCCTGCGCGTGCTGCTGGGGAAAGGCGGTGAGCTCGAAGTAGTGGGTGGCGAACAGTGTGAACGAGCGGTTGCGCTCGTGCAGGTGCGAGGCGATCGCGCCGGCCAGGGCCAATCCGTCGTAGGTCGACGTTCCCCGACCGATTTCGTCCATCAACACCAGGCTGTGTTCGCCCGCGCGGTTGAGGATGGCCGCAGCCTCGGTCATCTCCACCATGAAGGTGGACTGGGCATTGGCCAGGTCGTCGGCCGCACCGATCCGGGTGTGGATCGCATCGATGGGCCCGAGCCGGCAGGCTTGAGCCGGCACGAAGGAACCCATCGATGCCAGCAACACGATCAGCGCCACCTGCCGCATGAAGGTGCTCTTTCCGCCCATGTTCGGTCCGGTGATCACGAGCATCTTGGTCCGCGCGTCCAGTCGGCAATGGTTGGCAATGAAGGCGGCCCCTCGGGTCTCCTGCAGACGGGCCTGTACCACGGGGTGGCGCCCGGCCTCGATGTCGATGCAAGGGTGGTTCACAAACTGCGGCTGAACCCATTGCAGAGCGTGGGCACGCTCTGCCAGGCAGGCCAGGGCATCCAAGCGCGCCAAGGCTTGCGCCAGGCGCTGCAGGGGCGCCAGATGTCCCGCCAAGGCCTCCACCATCTGCTCGTACAGCCACTTCTCCCGCGCCAGCGAGCGCTCCTGGGCTGACAAGGCCTTGTCTTCAAACGCCTTGAGTTCCGGCGTGATGAAGCGCTCCGCGTTCTTGAGCGTCTGTCGGCGCTGGTAGTCGGCTGGCACACGGTCCAGTCCGCTGCTGGTGACCTCGATGTAGAAGCCGTGCACCTTGTTGAACTGCACGCGCAGGTTGCCGATGCCCGTGCGCGAGCGCTCGCGGGTTTCCAGGTCCAGAAGGAAGGCATCGCAGTTCTGTGAAATCGCGCGCAGCTCATCCAGATCGGCATCGATGCCGGCTGCGATCACGCCACCGTCTCGTACCAGCGCGGCCGGCTCTGCCGCCAAGGCCGTCAGCGCGTCGATCAGCTCGGTATCCGGTTCCAGCTCCTTGCCACTTTGCGCCAGCAGCGGGGACTCAGCGCCACAGTGGGCGAGGGCGCCGCGGATCGCCGGCAGTGCCGCCAGGGTTTCGCGCAGGCCAGCCAGTTCGCGTGGGCGTACCTGTCGCAGCGCAATGCGTGCGGTGATGCGCTCCACATCGCTCACGCTGCGCAGGGCTTGGCGCAGTGGCTCGAAGCCGGCCGCACCGTTGAGCCCCAGCAGGGCGCCGACCGCCCTGTGGCGCTCAAGGGCCTGCGAGCGGTCTCGCCGCGGGTGCGTCAACCATTGGCGCAGCGCGCGGCTGCCCATGCCGGTGCGGCAGGTGTCCAGCAGGGACAGCAGGGTGGGGCTGTCCTCGCCGCGCAGCGTGCGCGTGAGTTCGAGGTTGCGCAGGGTGCTGGGCGGCAGTTCGATCAGGTCCTGCGTCCCCGGCACTTCCAGGCCCTGGATATGAGACAGCAGTTGGCTCTGGGTGTGTTGGGCGTAGGCCAGCAGCGCAGCCGCAGCCGCGTGTGCGGCGCCCAGTTGCTGGGCGCCAAAGGCCTCCAGGTTTCGCACCTTGAGCTGTTCGCAAAGCTTGCGCAGGCCCAGTCCGGGGTCAAACTGCCACGCCGGTCGGTGGGTGATCACCGCGTGACCACGCGCGGTGGCGGCCCACGCCGCCGCGAAGGTCGATTCGCCCCGGCGGTGCTCATCCGCAGCGGGCGTGAGCAACTCGGCCGGCTCCAGCCGCGCCAGCCAACCCGCCAAGTCACCGCTGCCACACTCGCTCAGGCCCAGTCGGCCACTGGCCATGCCCAACCAGGCCAGGCCCCATCGAAGCCTTTCACCCGCGGCCAGGCCGCGGGGTGCCGCAGGGTCCTGTATGGCCACCACGGCTACCAACAGGCTCTCGCTGCGGTCGGCCAGCAACTCGCCGTCGGTCACCGTGCCCGGTGTGACGACCCGAACCACCTTGCGCTCCACCGGCCCCTTGGCCGTGGCCACATCGCCGACCTGTTCGGCCACCGCCACCGCCTCGCCCAACTTGATCAGGCGGGCCAGGTAGCCCTCCACGGAATGAACCGGCACGCCGGCCATCACCACCGGCTCGCCGGCGCTTTGGCCGCGCGTGGTGATCGTGATGTCCAACAGGCGGTGCGCCTTGCGCGCGTCCTCGTAGAACAGCTCGTAGAAGTCCCCCATGCGGTAGAACACCAGCGTGTCGGGGAAGTCTGCCTTGATGCGCAGGTACTGCGCCATCATGGGCGTGTGATGGGAGTAGTCCGCGTCGCGCGCGGGCAAGGTGCCGTGCATACGGCGATTGTCGGGCCTGTCCGGCCCAACGGCCTAACGATCAGGCGCCCATCAGGCGCCGATCAGGTGTCCTGTCTGCGAATGCGGATGGGCGCTCGCTTGGGCTTGGGGGCCTCCGGTTGGTCGGCCGGTGCCTCCAGCGGCTGGGCTGCCTCCTCCTGGCCGATCACTCGCGAATAGGGAGCCAGGATCTTGACCAGGGCGCCGTAAACCTTGGGCGTGCCCGCGACGATTTCCCGCTGATACAGATAGTCCGCTTCACCGGTGAAGTTGCCCACCAGGCCGCCGGCCTCGGTGATCATCAGCGCGCCCGCGGCGGCATCCCACGGGTTCAGGCCCATTTCGAAGAAGCCGTCGTAGTGGCCGGCGGCCACATAGCACAGGTCCAAGGCAGCTGCGCCTGGCCGGCGCACACCGGCGCAGGACTGCATGACCTCTTCGAACATCTTCACGTAGCGCTTGAAGTTGTCACCCTTACGAAAGGGAAAGCCCGTGCCCACGAGGGATTCCGACAGCCGGGTTCGCTTGCTCACGCGCAGGCGGCGGTCGTTGAGGTAGGCGCCGCGGCCCTTGGAGGCGTGGAAGAGGTCGTTGCGCGTGGGGTCATAGACGACGGCTTGTT
>JBEAWD010000095.1:0-26033 GCA_041160585.1 Pseudomonadota bacterium
GGCGCAGGCGGCGCAGCGCCTTCCATTCGAGCCCATCGTCACCACCTGGGTGCAGGCGCCGAGCGTACGACTGCCCGGCCCCATGGTTCGCCTGGCCCAAGGCCCAGCCCAATTCGCCTTCGACCTGCAGGCCATCGGCGTGCCCTGGCCCGATGGGCTGTCCTTTGTCACCAGCGACGCCGGGCCCTGGCTGGCGCAGGGCATGGCCACGCTCGAAGCCGCGGTGCGAGAACAGGCGCTTTCATTGCCCGGCGCCAGGCCGGGGTCGGTTCAGATCGTTCGCAGCATTGCCGAGCGCCGCGCCACCTTTCGCTGCACGCCCGGTCTGCACCGCCCACCCATGCAGGCCGCGGGCGCCCACGGCACAGCCTGGGTGGCCGGCGACTACATCGCAGGCCCCTACCCGTCTACCCTCGAAGGGGCGGTTCGAAGTGGTGTTGCTGCAGCGCAGCATGTACAAAATTCGTGATGCAGCATGACCTTTCGGAATGCAAAATCGGGCCATGCCGCCCAAGCCTGAGCAGAACACCCTGCCTGCCCCGTTGCCGCCTAAGGACGGCGAGGACCGCCAACCCGCCATCCAGGTGCTGGAGCGCATGTTCACCCTGCTCGACCTGTTGGCCGAACACCAGGACCCGGTCTCGCTGAAGGTGATCAGCGAGCGTACCGGCCTGCACCCCTCGACGGCCCACCGAATCCTCAACGACCTCACCATCGGTCGTTTGGTGGAGCGCCCCGAGGCGGGAAGCTACCGGTTGGGCATGCGCTTGCTGGAACTGGGCAATCTGGTCAAGGCGCGACTGGATGTGCGCGATGTGGCCATCGGCCCCATGCGCGACCTGCACCGCCTGACCCAGCAACCGGTGAACCTGTCGGTGCGGCAGGGCGACGAGATCGTCTACATCGAGCGCACCTACAGCGAACGATCGGGCATGCAGGTGGTGCGCGCCGTGGGCGGCCGCGCGCCGCTGCACCTCACCTCGGTGGGCAAGCTGTTCCTGGCACAGGACGATGCCGCGCGGGTGCGGGCCTATGCCACGCGCACGGGGCTGGCCGGCCACACGCGCAACAGCCTGACCGAATTGCCCAGGCTCGAGCGCGAGCTCTCGCAGGTGCGTCAACAGGGCGTGGCCCGCGACGACGAAGAGTTGGAGCTGGGGGTTCGCTGCCTGGCCGCCGGCATCTACGACGACCAGAACCGCCTGGTGGCGGGCCTGTCGATTTCAGCGCCGGCCGACCGGCTGGAAGAAGGCTGGGTCAGCCGGCTGCAAGCGACCGCGCAGGCGATTTCTCGGGCATTGGGTTGCCCTGGGCCGCGTGGTCCGTGATCCACTTGCGCAGCCGCTCGGCGTCGCCGATGCGTGAGTAGCGGCCGGCGGAATCCAACAACACCAGGATCAGCTCGCGGCCGGCCATCGAAGCCTGCATCACCACGCACCGGCCCGCTTCGGCGATGTAGCCGGTCTTTTGCAGCGCGATGTCCCACGTGCCGCCGCGCACCAGGCCATTGGTGTTGCGGAACTGCAGCTGCTGGCGCCCCACGGCCATCTTGGCTTCGGGCGTGACCGAGAACTGGCGCAAGAGTTCGTGTTCATGCGAAGCGCGCACCAAAATGGCCAGGTCGTGGGCGCTCGACTGGTTCTTGCTGCTCAGGCCGGTGGGCTCAACGAAGCGGGTGTCGTGCATGCCCAGTTCGCGCGCACGCTGGTTCATGCTGTCCACGAAGGCATTCAATCCGCCGGGGAAGTGCCGGCCAAGGGCATTGGCCGCACGGTTCTCGCTGGACATCAGGGCCAGGTGCAGCATTTCGCGCCGCGTCAGCCGCGAACCCACGGCCAGGCGTGAACCGCTGTGCTTTTCCGTGTCCACATCGTCCTGGGTGACGGTGAGCACCTCGTCCAGATTCTGGTGGTGCTCGAACACCACCATGGAGGTCATGAGCTTGGTGATCGAGGCGATGGGCAGCACCGCCTGCGCGTTCTTGCTGAACAGCACCTCGTTGGTGTTTCGGTCCAGAACGAGGGCCACGCTGGATTTGAGGTCCAGGGGATCGGGCGTCTGATGCAGGCCGTAGGTCTGGCCCATCGAGGGGCGCGCGGCCACGGCGGCCACGGCACCGGCCGCCCCAACAGCGGCCACCGCCTTGGCTCGCTTGGCGTTGGTGGAGGACTTGTTGGCCGACTTTGCGTTGGGCTTGGCGTTGGGCTTCGCGTTGGACTGGGCCGTGGACGCCTTGCCGGCGGGCTTGGCGCCGGACTGGGCGGGCGCCTTGGCCCCAGAGGCCTTGTCCTTGTTCGAGGAGGCTTTGGCGGCGTGGGGCCCCTTGGCGGCCTGGGCGCCCGGGTTGGCCAGTGCCGGCACGCCGGCACCCAGCACCAGACCCGTCACCAAGGTCAATCCCAACACCAACTTGTGAGCCATCAACACCATCGCAAACGCTGTGCGGCAGCCCAAGGGCGACCGGAACTCTGATCGGGTCGGCCAGTGTAGGTCAGGAGCCTTTCCGAATCAATGGCTTAGAGACGCTTTTTGAACCAAAAAACGCTCAGCCCTGAGCCGCCACCCGCTCGGCCTTGGAGTGCAGCTTGTTGAGCGCGGACAAGTAGGCCTTGGCCGATGCCACCACGATATCCGGGTCGGCGCCCACGCCGTTGACCACGCGCCCGCCGTGCTGCAAGCGCACCGTCACCTCGCCCTGCGATTCGGTGCTGCCGCTGGTGATCGCATTGACCGAATACAGCACCAGTTCGGCACCGGTGTTCAGTCGCGACTCGATGGCCTTGAGCGAGGCATCGACCGGCCCGTTGCCATCGCTGCTGGCCTTGTGCTCCACCTCGCCGGCGATGAACACGACCGAGGCTTGCGGCCGCTCGCCGGTCTCCGAGTGCTGAGACAAGGCCAGCAGGCGATAGTGTTCCTGCTCGCTGGTCACGCTCTCGTCGCTGACCAGGGCGATGATGTCCTCGTCGAAGATGTCGCTCTTGCGGTCGGCCAGGTCTTTGAAGCGCGCAAAGGCGGCGTTCACCTCGGACTCGCTTTCCAGGTCGATGCCCAACTCCTGAAGGCGTTGCTTGAAGGCGTTGCGCCCACTGAGCTTGCCCAGCACGATCTTGTTGGCGCTCCAGCCCACATCTTCGGCGCGCATGATTTCGTAGGTGTCGCGCGCCTTGAGCACGCCGTCCTGGTGGATGCCGCTGGCATGCGCAAAGGCGTTGGCACCCACCACCGCCTTGTTGGGCTGCACCACGAAACCGGTGGTTTGGCTCACCATGCGCGAGGCCGGGACGATCTGCGAGGTGTCGATGCCCAGGGTGAGTCCGAAGTAGTCCTTGCGGGTCTTTACCGCCATCACCACCTCTTCGAGCGAACAGTTGCCCGCCCGCTCGCCCAAGCCGTTGACCGTGCACTCGATCTGGCGCGCGCCGCCGATCTTCACGCCGGCCAGCGAATTGGCCACCGCCATCCCCAGGTCGTTGTGGCAGTGCACGCTCCAGATGGCCTTGTCGGCGTTGGGCACGCGCTCACGCAGGCTGCGGATGAATTCACCATAGAGCTCGGGCACGGCATAGCCCACGGTGTCGGGGATGTTGATGGTGGTCGCCCCCTCGGCGATCACGGCCTCCAGCACGCGGCACAGGAAGTCGGGGTCGGAGCGGTAGCCGTCTTCGGGCGAGAACTCGATATCGCCCACCAGGTTGCGGGCAAAGCGCACCGCCTGCTTGGCCTGCTCGAACACCTGATCGCGGGTCATGCGCAGCTTCTTCTCCATGTGGAGTTCGCTGGTGGCGATGAAGGTGTGGATGCGCGCGCGCGGCGCGTTCTTCAGGGCTTCGGCTGCACGCGAGATGTCGCGGTCATTGGCGCGCGCCAGCGAGCACACCGTGGAATCCTTGATGTGGTCGGCAATCGACTTCACGGCCTCGAAGTCGCCATTGCTGGAAGCGGCGAAACCGGCTTCGATCACGTCCACCCGCAGCCGCTCGAGTTGGCGCGCGATGCGCAGCTTTTCGTCGCGCGTCATCGAGGCGCCGGGCGATTGCTCGCCGTCGCGCAAGGTGGTGTCGAAGATGATGAGCTGGTCGGTCATGGTCGGCTCCTGAAAACGGTGGTGAGGCAGATGTGACGGATCGAATTCGGTTCAGAATGAAAAAAGCCCGAGGGCGCTGTGCCGTCGGGCTTTCTGATGCGGTGTGAAGACGTGTGCGATCAGGGCGCCCGGCGGAAGGCCAGCGCCAGTAGCAGCAGGGCGTTTGTGGCAGCGCGGTTGATCGGCATGTGGTGAATGTATCACGCCGCACTCAACGGTGCAGGCCCACCTCGTCGGGGTCGTCGGTGGACGTGGCGATCACGCTCACCGGCTTGCCCTTGACGCGCTTCCACGCATACAGCACATAACCCGATGCCCCGTAGACCATGAACATGCCGAACAGCACCAGCGGGGGATGGATGTTGATGAGGGCGATGACCAGTGCGATGACCACGATCACCACAAAGGGAACCGACCGCTTCAGGCTCACATCCTTGAAGCTGTAGAACGGCGCATTGGTGACCATGGTCAGGCCCGCGTACAGCGTCAGCGCGAAGGCCGTCCAAGCGATCACGGGCATGTCGGTCACACCGCGAAAGCCCGCATCGTCCATCACCCAGATGAAGCCCACCACCAGGGCTGCAGCCGCGGGGCTGGGCAGCCCCTGGAAGAAGCGGCGGTCCACCACGGCAATGTTGGTGTTGAAGCGGGCCAGCCGCAGGGCCGCGCCGGCGCAATACACGAAGGCGGCGATCCAACCGAGCTTGCCCAAGCCCTTGAGCCCCCATTCGTACATGATGAGGGCCGGCGCCGCGCCGAAGCTCACCATGTCGGACAGGCTGTCCATCTGTTCACCGAAGGCGCTCTGCGTGTTGGTCATGCGCGCCACACGACCGTCCAGGCTGTCCAGGACCATGGCGCAGAACACGCCAATGGCCGCCAGCTCGAACCGGCCGTTCATGGCCATGACGATCGAGTAGAACCCGCCGAACAGGGCCGCCAGGGTGAACAGATTGGGCAGGACGTAGATGCCCTTGGGGCGCGGCTTGGGCCGCGGATCCTGGGCGTCCGTGTCTTGCGGCTGCAGGGTACTCATCGGGAATCAGTTGCGGCTCTTGTCCACCAACTTGTTGGCCTTGATCCACGGCATCATCGCACGCAGCTTCTCGCCCACCTGCTCGATCGGGTGCTCGGCCGTCAGACGGCGACGCGACAGCAGCGTGGGTGCACCGGCCTTGTTCTCCAGGATGAAGCTCTTGGCGTACTCACCGGTCTGGATGTCCTTGAGGCACTGGCGCATCGCGTTCTTTGTGTCTTCGGTCACCACGCGCGGGCCGGTCACGTACTCACCATACTCGGCGTTGTTGGAGATCGAGTAGTTCATGTTGGCGATGCCGCCCTCGTAGATCAGGTCCACGATCAGCTTGAGCTCGTGCAGGCACTCGAAATAGGCCATCTCGGGCGCGTAGCCGGCTTCCACCAGGGTCTCGAAACCGGCCTTGATGAGCTCCACCGTACCACCGCACAGCACGGCCTGCTCGCCGAACAGATCGGTTTCGGTCTCTTCGCGGAAGTTGGTTTCGATGATGCCGGCCTTGCCGCCACCGTTGGCCGTGGCGTAGCTCAGGGCCAGGTCACGGGCCCTGCCGGTCTTGTCCTGGTGCACGGCAATCAGGTGGGGCACGCCGCCGCCTTGCTTGTAGGTGTTGCGCACCGTGTGGCCGGGAGCCTTGGGGGCGACCATCCACACGTCGATGTCTTCGCGCGGAACCACCTGACCGTAATGCACATTGAAGCCGTGGGCGAAGGCCAAGGAGGCGCCGGGCTTGATGTTGGGCGCCACTTCGGCGTTGTACACCGAGGCAATCTGCTCGTCGGGCAGCAGGATCATCACCACGTCAGCCGTCTTCACCGCCTCGGCGATCTCGGCAACCTTCAGGCCCGCGCCTTCTGCCTTGGCCCAGGAAGCGCCACCCTTGCGCAACGCCACCGTGACCTTGACGCCGGAGTCGTTGAGGTTCTGCGCGTGGGCATGGCCCTGCGAGCCGTAGCCGATGATGGTGACGTTCTTGCCCTTGATGAGGCTGAGGTCGGCATCCTTGTCGTAGTAAACGTTCATGGTTTTTTCTCCTGGGATAAACAAATCGGGGGTCGTGGATCAGACCCTGAGGATGCGCTCGCCGCGGCCGATGCCACTGGTGCCGGTGCGAACGGTTTCGAGGATGGCGGCGCGGTCCACCGCCTCGATGAAGGCATCGAGCTTGCCCGCGTCACCGGTGAGCTCAATCGTGTAGGTCTTTTCGGTGACGTCGATGATGCGGCCGCGGAAGATGTCGGCCATGCGCTTCATCTCTTCGCGTTCCTTGCCGACAGCGCGCACCTTGATGAGCATGAGTTCACGCTCGGTGAATGCACCCTCGGTGAGATCCACCACCTTGACCACCTCGATGAGGCGGTTCAAGTGCTTGGTGATCTGCTCGATGGTGTCGTCGTTGCCGGTGGTGACGATGGTCATGCGCGACAGCGATGCGTCTTCGGTGGGCGCCACCGTCAGGCTTTCGATGTTGTAGCCGCGGGCCGAGAACAGGCCCACCACGCGGGACAGGGCCCCGGGTTCGTTTTCCAGCAGCAGGGCAATGATGTGTTTCATGGTCTGTGGCCCTTGGCGTTCCCCGGCCCCGGGTGGGGGCCGCTTCCGCGCGGGGCTCGTATCCGTTTCGGTGGTGCCCGAAGGCTCCTTTGGCGTGGGTATTCGGAGGTGCTGTGCGGTTCGGTGCCCTGCCCTGCCGCCCCTTGAAGGCCCGATCAGGCCTTGCAGGGCGAACAGTGGCGCAGGCGCCGATCCGGGGTCACAGGTCTTCCGAACCGAGCAGCATCTCCGTGATGCCCTTTCCGGCCTGCACCATGGGCCAGACGTTCTCCGTGGGGTCGGTGCGAACGTCCAGGAACACGGTGCGGTCCTTCAATCTCAACATCTCCTTGAGGGCCGGCTCCACCTCAGAGGGCTTCTCGATCTTCAGACCGATGTGGCCATAGGCCTCGGCGAGCTTCACGAAATCGGGCAGAGCGTCCATGTAGCTGTGCGAGTAACGACCGCCATACTGCAGTTGCTGCCACTGGCGCACCATGCCCAGGTAGCGGTTGTTAAGCGACACCACCTTCACCGGCGTCTGGTACTGCTGGCAGGTGGAGAGCTCCTGGATGCACATCTGGATGGAGCCCTCACCGGTGATGCAGAACACCTCGGAATCGGGCTTGGCCAACTTGATGCCCATGGCGTAGGGCAGGCCCACGCCCATGGTGCCCAGGCCACCGGAGTTGATCCAGCGGCGCGGCTCCATGAAGGGGAAGTACTGCGCCGCCCACATCTGGTGCTGGCCCACATCGGAGGTGATGTAGGTGTCGATACCCTTGGTCAGGCGCCCCAACGTTTCCACGACAAACTGCGGCTTGATGACCTCGTCGCTGTTGCGGTAGGACAGGCAATCGCGCTTGCGCCACTCGTTGATCTGCGCCCACCAGTTGTTCAGGTCGGCCGGCGCGGGGCGCTGCGTGGTGGCCTTGATCTGGGCGATCAGCTCCTGCAGCACATCCTTCACATCGCCCACGATGGGCACATCCACCTTCACCCGCTTGGAAATGGAAGACGGGTCGATGTCGACATGGATGATCTTGCGCTCGACCTGCGCGAAGTGCGCCGGGTTGCCGATCACGCGGTCATCGAAGCGTGCGCCCACGGCCAGCAGCACGTCGCAGTTCTGCATGGTCATGTTGGCTTCGTAGGTGCCGTGCATGCCCAGCATGCCCAGGAAGCGGGGGTCGGCGGCCGAGCTGGCACCCAGACCCATCAGGGTGTTGGTGACCGGAAAGCCCAGGAGTTCGTTGAGTTCGCGCAGTTCGGCCGACGCCTCGCCCAGGATCACACCGCCGCCGGCGTACAGGTAGGGGCGCTTGGCCGACAGCAGCAGCTGCACCGCCTTGCGGATCTGCCCGCCATGGCCCTTGCGGGCGGGCGAGTAGGAGCGCATCTCTACCGTCTCGGGGTAGTGGAAGGGCGTGGTGTTGAGCGACACGTCCTTGGGGATGTCGACCACCACGGGCCCGGGCCGGCCGCTGCGCGCGATGTGGAAGGCCTTCTTGATGGTCAGCGCCAGGTCCTTGACGTCCTTCACCAGGAAGTTGTGCTTGACGATGGGGCGCGTGATGCCCACGGTGTCGCACTCCTGGAAGGCGTCCAGGCCGATGGCCGGCGTGGGCACCTGCCCGGTGATGATCACCATGGGGATGCTGTCCATGTAGGCCGTGGCGATGCCGGTGATGGCATTGGTCACGCCAGGGCCGCTGGTGACCAGGGCCACGCCCACCTGGCCGGTGGCGCGCGCATAGCCATCGGCCGCGTGCACGGCCGCCTGTTCGTGGCGCACCAACACGTGCTGGATGGTTTCCTGCTGGTACAGGGCGTCGTAGATGTAGAGGACGGCGCCGCCGGGATATCCCCAGAGGTACTGCACGCCTTCGGCCTGCAGGCAGCGAACGAGGATCTCCGAGCCGTTGGGGTCGGCTGCGCGGGGCGATTGCGGGTTTTGGGGGGTTTGGGATTGGTTCGAAGCGGCACGACCGTCCAGGGTCGCGGCGCGCTTGACATCCGCGGGTGATATGTCCATATCAGACCTCAGTGAATTTCTCTAACGAAAAACCGTCGGTGCCCCTCTTCGCGCGCCCGGTTTTCGGTTCGGACGCTCACCCTCGTGAGGTGGATTCAGGACGTTGCGGATCAGAGCCACCTCTCCGGGTTGGACGGGTGGCGCGTGATCGGATAGCGTGGTAACAGAACCCAGGATTATGCCACGGCCTTCCTGTCATAAACTGCAGCACCGTTTGCCACCCGCGCCGCCGCCGAAGTACCTTGTCCAAAGAACAGGAACTCAATGGCTTCTTGAAAGAAGTCGAACGGCGGGCATTCAAGCGGACGGTCTACGCGGTTCGCGACGAAGACGCAGCCTTGGACATCGTGCAGGACGCGATGATCCGCCTGGCCGAAAAGTACGTCGATCGGCCGGCCGAGGAATGGCCCCTGCTGTTCCAGCGCATTCTGTCCAACGCGACCCTGGATTGGTTTCGCCGCCGCCGCACCCGCGAGGCGGTGATGCAGACCTTCTCCTCCTTGCATCCACACGACGAGGAAGGCGAGTCTGGCGACCTGCTGGAGTTCCTCGAGGGATCGGGCGAGGCGCACCAAGATGGTGCGGGCGAGCCGCTGCTGCTGCGCAAGCAGACCCTGGCCCAGTTGGAAGAGGAAATCGGCCGTTTGCCCGAGCGTCAACGGGAAGCCTTCCTGCTGCGTTACTGGGAGGAGTTGGACGTCAGTGAGACGGCTGAGGTCATGGGTTGCTCGGAAGGCAGTGTGAAGACACACTGCTCCCGGGCCGTTCATGCTTTGGCCAAGGCATTGAAGAACAGAGGATTCGCACCATGAACCATCCACACACGGGCTTGTCCCTGGCCGAAGACCGCGCCGGCACCTTGCTGGCCGCGCGTCTGGATGAGGGATTGCAGGATGTCGGCCCCGACGTGTCGGAACGGCTGCGGTTCGCGCGCGAGCGTGCGGTGGCCCGTGCACGCCAGGCCCGCCTGCAGGCCGCAGCACCCCAGCGGGGCTTTGCGGTTTCGGGTGGCTTGGCCCTGGCCGGCGCCGGTGCTGGGGATGGTTCGGCAACCGCAACGGGCTGGTCGGCTTGGCTGCCCGGCTCAGCCACGGGGCTGGGACACGACACTTCATCGGACCCCTGGTGGCGCAAGCTGGTCTCGGCCCTGCCCCTGCTGATCCTGGCCTTGGGTTTCGTGGCCATTCAGGACACCCTGATGGAGCACCAGATCCAAGCGGCGGCTGAAGTGGACGCGGCCCTGCTGTCCGACGACCTGCCTCCCCAGGCTTACGCCGACCCCGGTTTCGCCGAGTTCCTGCGCCGCCAGGAGCGTTGAGCCGCACATGAACCGCATCCCGCTCTACCGGCAGCGCGAACCCTGGGTCACGGGCGTGGTCGCCCTGTTGGGCCTGGCCGTGATCGCGGCGCTGGTGGCCTGGCTGTGGCGCCCCTCCAAGACGATTCAGGCCGTGCCGGCACCGCTGGATGCCTCGTCTCCGGTGGCCACGGTTTCAGAGCCGGGGGCCGCTGCCCCCGCGCAGGCACGCCGAGCGCTGGCCACGTCAGGCCGTTGGTCGCGCCTGTCGGCCGGTGACCAAGCGATCCTGGCACCGCTGAAGGAAGACTGGGCCGACTTGAGCGTTGAACAGCGCCTGAAGTGGCTCGACCTGTCGCTGCGGTTTCCGACCCTGGCCCCGGAGGAGCAACAGCGCGTTCAGGAACGCATGGCCCAATGGGCTCGCCTGTCGACGGTGGAGCGGGGCGCTGCACGCTTGAACTTCCAGGAGATCCGGCAGTTTTCCGCCAAGGAGCGCATGGAGCAGTGGGAGGCCTACAAGAGCCTTGAGCCGGGCGAGCGCAAGCAACTGGCCGTGCAGGCGCAGGCCGCCGCACAGAACCCGGCCGTGCCCAAGCGCAGCGAAAGCAGCGCGCCGGTGCCCAAGTCAAGCGCTGGCGCATCAGAGGCCTTGGCCGGTGCGGTGGCGCGGCCGGTCAGCGGCACCCTCGTGCAGGCGCCGATCGGCGCCACGACCCAACTGGTGACGCAATTGCCGACCAGCACCGCCGCGCCAGCGTCGGGTCCACGCCTGGCGGCGCCTCCGGGTGCGGTTGATCCGGTCACGCTGCTGCCCCAGGCTCGCGCCGCGCGGCCCGCCGCGCCAGTGCCCACAGGCACGGAGCCGGCCACCGGCGGCCCCGAGGAGCCCGCCGCGCCCTCGACCAACGCCGATCAGGCGCCCACCGCACCGGGTGGTGCCACCACGGTCCCCACCGGCGGAACCCCCTGAGCGGCCGCGGTCGGCCCGATGCCGGCGTCCGCCCGGCTTAGCTGCACCGTAAGATGCGCGCCGTGAACGAAACGGCCACCCCTTCCCAATCGACCGAAGCCCCGACGGCAGACATGCCCCAGGACCCTGTTCGGGCCCCTGGCCTGATGCGCCGCATGGCCGCCTTCACCTACGAGGGCGTGATCCTGTTTGGTGTGCTCATGATTGCCGGCTACCTGTATTCCACCCTCACAGGACAACGCCATGCGCTGCAGGGCAAGGCCGGTCAGCAGTTCTTCCTCTTTCTGGTGCTGGGCATCTACTTCGTGTGGTTCTGGTCGCATGGCGGGCAGACCGTGGCGATGAAGGCCTGGCATGTGCGGCTGGTGGACGCGCAGGGGCGCGCGGTCACGCAGGCGCGAGCCCTTTGCCGCTATGTGTTGTCCTACCTGTGGTTCCTGCCTGCGCTGGCCACCGCATGGATCGCCGGGCTGGACAGCAGCGCGCAGATCTTCGGGCTGTTGGCCGTCGGTGTGTTGAGCTACGCGCTGCTGTCACGCCTGCACCCGCAGCGCCAGTTCTGGCATGACGCGGTCTGCGGCACGCGGCTGGTGGACTGGCGCCCTGCCCTGCCACCCAAGCGTGGCCGTCCGCCTGCGGCACCTGACGGCGGGTCAACTCAGAGCAGCGCATGAGCGCCACCGAGCATCCGCTGAAGGGAAAGCGCGGGCTTCAGCGCATCGTCAATGCCGCCGGGTACTCCGCACGCGGGCTGCAGGCGGCGTGGGCCCATGAGAGCGCGTTCCGGCAGGAAGTGATCCTGTCGGTCTTCATGCTGCCGGCCGCCCTGTGGCTGGGCACCAACTGGGTGGAGCGCGCTGTGCTGATCGGCACGGTCGTGCTGGTGCTGGCCATCGAGCTGATGAACTCGGCTGTGGAAGCGGCCGTGGACCGTGTGTCCTTCGAATTGCACCCGCTGGCCGGCCGCGCCAAGGACATGGGCAGCGCAGCCGTGCTCATGGCGCTGCTGCTGTGCGGCGGCACCTGGGCTGCGGCCCTGTGGGCGCGGTTCTTTTGATCGCAGGCCTGAGCCCGCCGACTTCCTTGACCCCGATCCCCGATATGAACGACTCAACCTTGAATACGACCTCGACTTGGTCACTGTGCGTTTACTGCGGCTCCCGCTTCGGTGACCTGAGCGCCTACCGCGAGGCGGCCGATGCGACCGGGCGCCTGCTGGCCCAAAGCGGCGGACGCCTGGTTTACGGAGGCGGCCGCGTGGGCCTGATGGGCACGGTGGCCGATGCGGCATTGGCCCATGGTGCGGCGGTGGTGGGTGTGATTCCCGATGCGCTGATGCGGCGCGAGGTGGGGCACGCCGGTGTACAGGAACTGCACGTGGTGCAGACCATGCACGAGCGCAAGATGCTGATGGCCGAACACTCCGACGCCTTCCTGGCGCTGCCCGGTGGCATCGGCACCATGGAAGAGATCTTCGAGATGTGGTCGTGGCAGCAACTGGGCTACCACGCCAAGCCAGTGGCGCTGCTGAATGTGGCGGGGTACTACGACGCCCTGATCCGGTTCGTGCAGGATGGGTTGGACCGCGGTTTCCTGAGCCCCGAGCAGCACGCCGCGCTGCTGGTCGACGATGACCTGCCGCGCCTGATGCGTGCGCTGAAGGAGCGCGCGTGGGCCGCGCGGGCAGCGCCGGCGGCGGACTACACGCGCACCTGAAGACTCAGACGGCGGACTCGTTGGTCTCGCCGGTGCGGATGCGGATCACCTGCTCCACCGGGGTGACGAAGATTTTGCCGTCACCGATCTTGCCGGTCTTGGCCGCAGCCACGATGGCCTCGACCACACGGTCGACGTCTTCATCCTTGACCACCACTTCCACCTTCACCTTGGGCAGGAAGTCGACCACGTACTCGGCGCCGCGGTAGAGCTCGGTGTGGCCCTTCTGACGGCCGAAGCCCTTGACCTCGGTGACGGTGAGGCCCGACACGCCCACATCGGCCAGGGACTCGCGGACCTCCTCGAGTTTGAACGGCTTGATGACGGCGGTGATCTGCTTCATGGGGAACTCCAAGTGACGGTTCGTGAAGATTTAAGCACGGAACTTCGAGGTGATGGGGTAGCGCCAGTCCTTGCCGAAAGACCGGTGTGTGATGCGGATGCCGATCGGGGCCTGACGGCGCTTGTACTCGTTCAATGAGATCAGGCGCACCACACGCTGTACCGTGGCGCGGTCAAAGCCTGCGGCCACGATGTCATCGACCGACTGGTCCTCTTCCATGTAGCGCGCCAGGATGGCGTCCAGCACCTCGTAAGGCGGCAGGCTGTCCTGGTCGACCTGATTGGGGCGCAGCTCGGCCGATGGCGGCCGGGTGATGATGCGCGATGGAATCACCTCACGCACGGTGCCCTTCGCGTCGGGCTGGCGGTTGCGCCACTCGCACAGCCGCCACACCAGGGTCTTGGCCACGTCCTTGATCACGGCAAAACCACCGGCCATGTCGCCATAGAGCGTGCAGTAGCCCGTGGCCATTTCGCTCTTGTTGCCGGTGGTCAGCACGATGGATCCCGTCTTGTTCGACAGGGCCATGAGCAAGGTGCCGCGGATGCGGGCCTGCAGATTTTCTTCGGTGGTGTCTTCGGCCAGGCCGGTGAACTGCGCAGCCAGTGAGGCCTGGAAGGCATCGAACGCCGGGGAGATGGGGATCTCGTCATAGCGCACGCCCAAGCGCTGGGCCATGTCGCGTGCGTCAAGCCATGAAATCTCGGCGGTGTAGGCGGAGGGCATCATCACCGCGCGCACACGCTCGGGCCCCAGGGCATCCACGGCCACGGCCAGCACGAGGGCGCTGTCCACGCCGCCCGACAAGCCAATGATGGCGCCGGGAAAGCCGTTCTTGCCCACGTAGTCGCGCACACCGGTCACCAGGGCCTGCCAGGCCTGGGCTTCGTGGTCGAGCAGCGGCTCGATGGTGCCGTCGATGTGCAACGCGGCCTGGCCCGGAACCTGGCCCGAAGTTGGCCGCCCATGCACCGCCCACACGGGTAGGGCTTCACGGAAACTGGGGGCACGCGCGGCCAGGGTGCCGTCGGCCTGCAAGGCAAAGGATGCGCCGTCGAAGACCACCTCGTCTTGCCCACCGGTGAGGTGCGCATAGATCAAGGGCCTGCCGTGTCGCGTGGCGCATCGGGCCATGGCCGCTTCACGCTCGGATGCCTTGTCCAAATGGAAGGGCGACGCGTTGAGAACGCACAGGAGTTGCGCGCCGGCGTCAGCCGCCGCCTGTGCCGGCTCTTCAAACCAGGCATCTTCGCAAATCAGCAGGCCCACGCGGACGCCATCGACCTCGAACACGCCCGGTGCAGCCGCCGCCGCGGGCGCCAAGCGCCCCGAGGCGAAGTAGCGGCGCTCGTCGAAGACCTGGTAGTTGGGCAGTTCCCGCTTGAGATAGGTGAGTTCCACCCTGCCCCCTCGCAAAACGGACGCGGCATTGAAGCGGCGCGGCACGTGTGTTGAGCGCGTGCGGTCATCGTCATGGCCACTGAGCTGATGCGGGTGGCCCACCACCAGGGCCAGGCCTGGCAGCATCCGAAGCGCTTGGGCCAGTTCGAGCAAAGTGGCCTGGCAGGCCTGCATGAATCCCGGGCGCAGCAAGAGGTCTTCGGGGGGGTAGCCGCACAAGGAGAGTTCCGGCGACACCAGCAGGTTCGCACCTTGGGCATGGGCCTCTTGCGCCGCCCGCAGCAGCTTGGCTTTGTTGCCCTCCAGATCACCCACCACGGGGTTGATTTGCGCCAATGCCACCTTCAGCATGCAGGCCTCCGGCGGCGGATCGACAATGCGGTGATGCGGGTTTCCAACACGGTCGGCGATTATGTCATTCGGGTTCACGGCAACCCCGGTGAGATCGACCCTTCGGCCTGGGATGAATTGCTCGCGGCGCAGCCCCAGCCCACCCCCTTCGTGCGCAGTGCCTACCTGCGCGCCCTGCACGACAGCCACAGCGCCGTGGCCGACACCGGCTGGCAGCCACGCTTCCTGACCTTGTGGCAGGGGCCTCGATTGGCCGCGGCGTGCGCGCTGTACCTGAAGTCGCACTCATACGGCGAGTACGTGTTCGACTGGGCCTGGGCCGATGCCTATCAGCGCCATGGTCTGTCCTACTTTCCCAAGCTGTTGGGCGCCGTGCCCTTCACGCCAGTGCCCGGTGCTCGGCTGTTGGCGAGTGATGCCGCTGCGCGACAGGCCCTGGCCCATGCCATGGTGGGGCTGGCACGAGACGAAGGACTGTCTTCGCTGCATGTGCTGTTCGTGGACGAACAGGACGCGACCGCGCTGGCCGAGGCAGGCTGCATGATTCGTCACGGGGTGCAGTTCCACTGGACTCAGGATGCACAGGACCCGGCGGTGGATTTCGCTGAGCTGCTGCAGCGGCTGCACCGCGACAAGCGCAAGAAGATCCAGCAGGAACAGCGTCGTGTGCGCGAAGCCGGCGTGGCCTTCAGCGTGCACGAGGGCACGGCCATTGATGAACCCTTGTGGGACTTCTTCTACGCCTGCTATTGCCAGACCTATCGAGAGCACCGCAGCACGCCCTACCTCACGCGTGACTTCTTCGCACGGATGGCCCGGGACATGCCGGACAACTGGGTGCTCTTCGTGGCCCGCCGAGACAGCCGCCCCATCGCCGCCTCACTGGTAGCGGTGGACCCACGCACCCGCCATGCCTACGGCCGGTATTGGGGCGCGCTGGAACATGTGCCCTGCCTGCACTTCGACGCCTGCTACTACCAACCGCTGAGCTGGTGCCTGCAGCAGGGGTACACGCGCTTCGAAGGTGGCGCGCAGGGCGAACACAAGATGGCACGCGGCCTGCTGCCCGTGGGCACGCGATCGGCGCACTGGTTGGCCGACGAGCGATTCGCCCATGCGGTGGACGAATTCCTGAAACGAGAAGGCGCCCATGTGGGCGCCTACTTGGATGAACTGCAGGAACACAACCCATTCAAGGCGGCGCATCGGCCGCCGTCCGGGTAACGGCGGCGCATCGGCCGCCGTGAAAGTTGACGGCGACTCAGTCCTTGAAGTCGCCGGCCAACACCCACACCAGACGGTTGAGGTCAATGTGGCGGCGCCAGGCCTCCAGCGCCTGCTGCGGCGTGACCTTGGCGATCGCTTCATCGAGCGCCTGGGCCGACTGGAAGGTGCGGCCCAGCCACTCGTTGCCGATCAGGTTGCCGGCCAGGCTCTCATCCTGCGCACGCGACAGGCGGCGGAAGTTCAGCAGGCCTTGCTTGGCCTGGGTGACCTCGGCCTCGGTGAAGCCGTCCTTGAGGCTGCGCTCCAACTCCTCGCGCATGGCTGCTTCCACGCGCGCGCGGTTGCCCGGTGCGAAGGCCGCCGAGCCGGAGAAGGTGGACGAAGCCTCATGCGGGTTGAATCCGATCTGGGTGCCCAGGCCGTAGCTCAAGCCCTCCTTCTCGCGCACCCGCACCCACAGGCGCGAGCTGGGCGAGCCGCCCACGATGAAGTTGGCCAGCAGCAAAGGCGCGTGGTCGGCGTCGAGTTCCTTGACGGCCAGGGGCAGCCTGAGGCCCAGCACCGCGTTTTGCTTGTCGGGCGTGCGCGTGACCAGGCGTGCCGGCGGCAGCGCCACCAGCGGAGAAGGCACGCGCTGCACGGCAGTGGCCGATGCCCAGCCGCCGAAGGCCCGCTGCGCGGCCGCGCGAACGGCCGCTTCGTCAAAACTGCCCACGGCACTGAACTGCGCCTGCGAGGCCCCCACAAAGCGTTGATGGAAGTCGCGCACCTGGTCAAGGCTCAAGGCCTTGATGCGCGCCTCGACCTCCGCAAAGCTCGGTACATAGCGCGGGTCATCGGCCGGGTAAGGATTGCCGTGCCGCTGCAGGGTGTTCGACACGATCGCGCCAGGCTCATCACGCTGGGCCTGCAGACCGGCCAGGGCCTGCGAGCGCACTTCTTCCAGGCTGGCGGCGTCCATTGCGGGCGTGCGCAACATTTCACCCATGAGCTCGACCACGGCCGGCAGGTGTTCCTTGGTGGTCTTGACCGTGACCACCACCGAGGTGGCACCGCCGCTGACCGACAGCTCGGCCTTGAGCGCGGTCAGGCGGTCCTGCAGTTCCTGACGAGATCGCTTTTGGGTGCCCTTGTCGAACAGCCGCGCCATCATGCTGGCCGCATCACTGCGGCCCTTGAGGGCATCCAGGTTGCCGCTGCGCAGCACCAATTCGGCGGCCACGGCGTCGCCCCGCGTGGGCTTGGGCAGGAGGGCCAGCTTGAGCCCGGGCTCAACTGCCGCGCGGCGCGTGCGTGCTTCGATGTTGGCGGGTGTGGCTTCGAAAGACTCGACGCTGGCGAGCTTCTCGACGGGCTTGAAGTCCTTGAGTTGGGCCGCCACGTCCACCTGGGCCGGCGCCGGTGCGCGTTCGGGCTTGGGCGTGGGGATGTACTGGGCCAAGGTGCGGTTGGCCGGCAGCAGATGCGCCAGCGCCACGCGGTTGACCTGCTCGGGAGTGGCCGCCTTCACACGATCGCGCAGCAGGAAGTAGACCCGCCAGTCGCCCAAGGCCACGAACTCCGACAGCGCAATGCCGACTTCCTCGGGATTGGTGAAGCGCTGTTCCCAGTCATTGAGCCACTTGGCCCGAGCCCGGTCGACTTCCTGCGCGGTGAAGGGGTTGGTGGCCAGGCCTTCCAAGGTTTGGAGAAGGGCTGCGCGCGCCGCGTCCAGATCTTGCGTGGGCGCCAACTGCGCGCCGAAGATGGCAAAACCGGGGTCGTGCACGGGCGCAGAGAACGCGAACACGGCGGCGGCCTTCTTCGCGTCGACCAGGGCCTTGTGCAGCCGACCGGCCGGTGCATCGGTCATCAGCGTGCCAATGAGTTCCACGGCCGCGGTGTCGGGGTGGGCGCCGGGCGGCACATGGTAGGAACTGAAGATCAAGGGCACGCCGCCCACGCGCCGCAGCGTGACGCTGCGCTCGCCGTCCTGCACAGGGTCCAGGGTGTACAGGCGAGGCAGCTGCCGCTTGGGCTTGGGGATCGGGCCGAAGGCCTCGGCGATCATGGCCAGCGTGCGCTGAACATCAAACTTGCCCGAGACCACCAAGGTGGCGTTGTCAGGTTGGTAGTACAGCCGGTAGAAGTCGCGCAGGCGCTCGATGTCCACGCCCTCCACATCGGCGCGCGCACCGATCGTGCTCTTGCCGTAGTTGTGCCACTGGTACATCGTGGCCAGCGTCTTTTCGAACAGGATGCGGCTGGGGTTGTTCTCCCCGATTTCCATCTCGTTGCGAACGACGGTCATCTCGCTGTCGAGGTCCTTCTTCGCGATGAAGGCATTGACCATGGCGTCGGCCTGCCAGCCCAGGTACCACTTGAGGTTCTCCTCGTTTTGGGAGAAGCTGGCGAAGTAGTTCGTGCGGTCGAACCAAGTGGTGCCGTTGAAGCGCATGCCGCGTTGGCTGAACTGGGCCCAACCATCGGGGTAGGCCTTGGAGCCCTTGAAGACCAGGTGCTCCAGCAGGTGGGCCATGCCGGTTTCGCCGTAGTTCTCATGGCGTGAGCCCACGCGGTAGGTGACGTTCACCGTGGTCGTGGGCTTGGAGGCGTCGGGTGCCAGCAGCACCTGCAGCCCATTGGGCAGGCGGTACTCCGTGATGCCTTCGACCGACCGGACCGGCTGCAGCGCCAATTTGGCAGCGCCGGCCGCGGGCTTGGTGGCCGAGCCGGCGCCCGCAGCGCCACCACCGGCCGAACCCGCGGGTGCTGCCGCATGCGAGGCCGCCCAGACCGGCGCCATCAGCACGGCCGCGCTCACGATCAATCCCTTGCGGAACCACTTCTTCATCGGATGTCCCCCTGCAAACGAAAAGGGCCACCCGACCCCAAGCCTGGGTGGCCCCGAGGCCGCGATGTTAGCGGCTCGGCGGGCGTCTTGGCCGCAGCACCTGCTCAGGCCTTGTGGGCATTGACGTAGTTGCGGATCCCGTCGGTGATCTCCTTCTTGGCGGCTTCCGGGCCTTCCCAGCCCTGCACCTTCACCCACTTGCCCTTTTCCAGGTCCTTATAGTGTTCGAAGAAGTGCTGGATCGCCTTCAGGCGCATCTGGTTGATGTCCTCGGGCCGGTTCCAGTGTTCATAGATCGGCAGGATCTTGGTGGTGGGCACGGCCAGCAGCTTGGCATCGCCGCCGGCCTCGTCTTCCATCTTCAGCACACCGATCGGGCGGCAGGTCACCACCACACCTGGCGTGAGCGGATAGGGCGTGATCACCAGTACGTCCACCGGGTCCCCATCGTCGCTCAGCGTCTGCGGCACGTAGCCGTAGTTGCAGGGGTAGTGCATGGCCGTGGTCATGAAGCGGTCCACGAACAGCGCACCGGACGCCTTGTCGACCTCGTACTTGATGGGGTCGGCGTTCATCGGGATTTCGATGATGACGTTGAATTCATCGGGCGCCTTGGCGCCGGGGGTCACGTTGTGCAGGCTCATGGGCTGACGCGCGGGGGGAGCGCGGATGGGGTTTAGGGAAACCCCGCATTCTAAGGAATCGACTGTCGGTGGCCTGACGCAACCCTGGGGACAGCCCCCCGGGAAACCGCAGGAAAACACCAAGGAGGCGACAGGACGATTCTTTGAGAATGGCGCGGCGCTCGCGCCGCCGGTGCGGGCATCGTGTAGGACTGAACGAAAGAAGGAGACTTCATGTCCACCAACGTGGCGATTTATGCCGCCCTGGCCTGCGGGGTCGTGGCGGTGATCTACGGGTTTCTCCAACGCAGTTGGATCCTGAGGCAGGACGCGGGCAATGCGCGCATGCAAGAGATTGCAGCGGCGGTGCAGCAGGGCGCGGCGGCCTATCTGGCACGCCAGTACAAGACCATCGCCATCGTCGGCGTGGTGCTGACGGTGCTGATCGGCATCTTCCTGGACATCACCACGGCCGTGGGCTTCGTGGTGGGAGCGGTGCTGTCGGGTGCCTGCGGCTTCATCGGCATGAACGTGTCGGTCAAGGCCAATGTGCGCACGGCCCAGGCGGCCACCCGCGGCATCGGGCCGGCTTTGGATGTGGCCTTCAAGGGCGGCGCCATCACCGGCATGCTGGTGGTGGGCCTGGGTCTGCTGGGCGTGGGTATCTTCTTCCTGTTCATCACCGGCAACGGGAACATGACGCCGGACAAGAGCCTGTCAAGCGTGCTCAAGCCGCTGCTGGGCCTGGCCTTCGGCTCCTCACTGATCTCCATCTTCGCGCGCCTGGGCGGCGGCATCTTCACCAAGGGTGCTGACGTGGGCGCCGACCTGGTGGGCAAGGTGGAAGCGGGCATTCCCGAAGATGACCCCCGCAACCCGGCCGTGATCGCCGACAACGTGGGCGACAACGTGGGCGACTGTGCCGGCATGGCCGCCGACCTGTTCGAGACCTACGCGGTGACGCTGATCGCCACGATGGCGCTGGGCGCGCTGATGGTGACGGCCGCGCCGATGGAAGCGGTGGTTTACCCCCTGATCCTGGGCGGTGTGTCGATCATCGCTTCCATCATCGGCTGTGGCTTCGTGAAAGCCACGCCCGACATGAAGAACGTGATGCCGGCCCTGTACAAGGGCCTGATCGTCTCCGGCGTGATTTCGCTGGTGGCCTTCTTCTTCGTGACCAAAGCCGTGATGCCCGATGAGGCGCTGGGTGCAGGCACGCAGATGCGCCTGTTCGGCGCCTGCATCGTGGGCCTGGTGATGACGGCGGCCATGGTGTGGATCACGGAGTACTACACCGGCACGCAGTTCAAGCCGGTGCAGCACGTGGCGCAGGCTTCAACCACCGGTCACGGCACCAACATCATCGCCGGCTTGGGCGTGTCGATGAAGTCCACCGCCTGGCCCGTGATCTTCGTGTGCATGGCGATCTACGCGGCCTACGGCTTGGCCGGCCTGTACGGCATCGCGATCGCGGCCACGTCGATGCTGAGCATGGCCGGCATCATCGTGGCGCTGGACGCCTACGGCCCAATCACCGACAACGCCGGTGGCATTGCCGAGATGGCCGAGTTGCCCGACAGCGTGCGCGACATCACCGACCCCTTGGACGCGGTGGGCAACACCACCAAGGCGGTGACCAAGGGCTACGCCATCGGCTCGGCCGGTCTGGCTGCGCTGGTGCTGTTCGCCGACTACACGCACGCGCTCGAGGCCCGTGGGATGCAGCTGAGCTTCGACCTGTCCGACCACAAGGTGATCGTGGGCCTGTTCATCGGTGGCCTGATCCCCTACCTGTTCGGCGCCATGGCCATGGAGGCTGTGGGCCGCGCCGCCGGCGCGGTGGTGGTGGAGGTTCGCCGCCAGTTCAAGGAGATCCCGGGCATCATGGAAGGCACAGCCAAGCCCGAGTACGGCACGGCGGTGGACATGCTGACGACTGCGGCGATCAAGGAAATGATCGTGCCCTCGCTGCTGCCCGTGGTGGTGCCGATCATCGTGGGCCTCGTGTTGGGCCCGGCCGCGCTGGGTGGTCTGCTGATGGGCACGATCGTCACCGGCCTGTTCGTGGGCATCTCGATGTGCACGGGCGGCGGCGCCTGGGACAACGCCAAGAAGCTCATCGAAGAGGGCTTCACCGACAAGGACGGCGTGGTGCACCGCAAGGGCGGCGAAGCACACAAGTCGGCCGTGACCGGTGACACGGTGGGTGACCCCTACAAGGACACCGCCGGACCCGCGGTCAACCCCTTGATCAAGATCATCAACATCGTGGCGCTGCTGATCGTGCCGCTGCTGCCCATGGCCTGAGGCCTCAGGGCAGGGCCGCTGATCCACCGGTGAACCGATCACCGGTGGGTCGCGGCAGACACACGCGCCCCCTCGCATCAGACACCCTGATGCGAGGGGGTTTGCACGTGTGGGGGGCAGACCCAGGTCTTCAGATACCTTACAGTTGCGCCCCGTCACGCTCTGCTTTCGCCGGTTTTGTAACGAAGTTACATGATCCGGGCCCTGGTATCGCAATCGATTGCAATGGGTATCAGGTGTTGCCCTGACTCGGCCACGCCGGGGTGACGGATATAGTGTCGATGAAAGAAAATTACACCGTCAGACCGCGTGCGACGCGGTCGGCGGTACATGAGTGGCCTTCGCCGGCCACGCTCAGGAGTCGTCAGTGGATTTCGCTCAACAGCAACGCAACCCCAGCCGGCATTTCACCGCCATCGGCATCGTCGTGGTGATGCACCTGCTGCTCGGTTATGCGCTGGTCAGCGGCCTCGCACGCAAGGTCGTGGAGGTCATCAAGCAGCCGATCGAGACCAAGATCATCGAGGAGGTCAAGACCCCTCCACCGCCGCCCGAAAACCTGCCGCCGCCGCCCAAGACGGTGCCGCCGCCCCCGAGCTTCGTTCCACCGCCCGAGGTGGTGGTGCAAGCTCCCCCGCAAAACGCGCCCACCATCACCACCACGCAGGTACGACCCGCTGACCAACCCGTGCGGATTGGGCCGCCGCCCGCACCGCCGGCGCCGCCCGCACCGCCGGCCCGTGTGGCCCCGATGCTGAACTTCAACGCCTGCGAGAAGCCCGAGTACACGACGGCTGCCCGCCGCGCCGAGGCTTCCGGCACGGTGGTGGTGATCTATACGATGGAAATCGACGGCCGCATCACGGAAGCGTCGGTTGAAAAGTCCAGTGGCCCGACCCGCGAGCACAAGCAGCTCGACCGTGCCACGCTGGAAGCCGTGAGGGCCTGCAAAGGCCGTCCCGGCATGGTGGATGGAAAGCCCGAGCGGCTCTCCGGACGCGTGGAGTACGTGTGGAAGTTGGTGGATTGAATCGGCTGACGCACGAACTGTCTTGAGTGTCGCCCGGGCGGCCATCCCGCCCGGCGTTTTCTGAATGCAACCTGCGGCGCGAGCGATCGCGCGCCAAGTCTCTCTGGAGGAATCATGTCTGTGAACAACACCCTGCGCCTGGCCCTGACCGCCGCGTTGATGGTGGCCGCCGGCGGCGCTGCCGCCCAGGCACCCGCCCCTGAAGTGGCCAAGGAATCCGTGGTCAACCCTTACGGCCTGGAGGCCATGTGGGCACAGGGCGATGCGGTGGCCAAGATCACGCTGGTGATCATGATCATCATGTCGATCGGCTCGTGGTACATCATCTTCACGAAGCTGTGGGAACAGCAAAAGCTCTACAAGAGCGCCGACAAGGCTGCAGAGACCTTCTGGACGGCCGGCTCGGTCAAGGCCGGTGTCGGCACGCTTGAGGAAGGTAGCGCCTTCCGTTTCATCGCCGAGCAGGCCATCAAGGCCGATGAGCACCACGAGGGCACCCTGACCGAGCAGATCGATCGCCACACCTGGATCGGCATGAGCGTCGAGCGCGCCGTGGGCAATGTGAACAACCGCCTGCAGGATGGCCTGGCCTTCCTGGCCACGGTGGGTTCCACCTCCCCCTTCGTCGGCCTGTTCGGTACGGTGTGGGGCATCTATCACGCCCTGACGGCCATCGGTATCTCCGGTCAAGCCTCCATCGACAAGGTGGCCGGCCCCGTGGGTGAAGCCCTGATCATGACCGCCATCGGTCTGGCCGTGGCCGTTCCGGCGGTGATGGGCTACAACTGGTTGATCCGCCGCAACAAGTCCGCCATGGAGCGTGTGCGCGCCTTCTCCGGCGATCTGCACAACGTGCTGTTGGCCGGCAAGAAGTAAGTCCCCGCCGAAGGATCGGGCCAAAGTGGGCATGCGCCCGCGAGGCCCGGACCCCTTGTAGTTGCAGGACTCTGAAAGGACAGCCAAATGGCCATGAGTGTGGGTTCGCCCGACGACGGCGAAGACCAGATGAACTCCACCATCAACACCACGCCCCTGGTGGACGTGATGCTGGTGCTGCTGATCATCTTCCTGATCACGATTCCCGTGGTCACCCAGTCGGTTCCGCTGGAGCTCCCCAAGGAGCGCAACGTGCCGACGCAGACGAAGCCAGAGAACATCGTGATCGCGGTGGACCGCGACGGCGACGTGTACTGGAACATGGAGCGACTGCCCGACTCCGAGACGCTGGTCAACCGGCTCAAGGAAAAGTCGGTGCTCGACCCGCAGCCCGAAGTGCACATCCGTGGCGACCTGGAAGTGCGCTACGAGTCGGTGGGCCGGGTGGTGGTGGCCTGCCAGCGCGCCGGCATCCTGAAGGTGGGCTTCATCAGCGAGCCACCTGCAGGCGGCGTGACGCGTTGAACATCATCGGAGGAATCAAAACATGGGAATGAATGTCGGTTCCGGCGGTGATGACGACGAGGTGTTGGTGGACATCAACACCACGCCTCTCATCGACGTGATGCTGGTGCTGCTGATCATGTTCATCATCACCATCCCTGTGCAGACGCACGCGGTGAAGATGAACATGCCGGTGCCCAACAACGCCCCCCCGCCGCCCAAGCCGCCTGAGATCATCCGCATCGATGTGGACTTCGACGGCACCATTGGTTGGAACGGCCAGATCGTGGCCGATAGAGCCGACCTGGAGGCCCGCCTGCAGCAGGTGGCGGCCATGCCCGATCAGCCGGAGGTTCATCTGCGGCCGAACAAGCTGGTCACCTACCGCTATGTGGCCATGGTCATGGCCAGCGCACAGCGTCTGGGCGTGACCAAGATCGGCCTGGTGGGCAACGAGCAGTTCATGAACTGACGGGCTTCACCTCGTCAGGTCAAACCCAAAGCCGATGGTGCAGGTCGTACCATCGGCTTTTTCTCTGATTCGTTTCGTTTTCAAATCGTTCATTCCTCGAGTGTTCACATGCACAAGTCTTCGCTTCACCTGAACCACCTCATCGCAGCCGCCGCGCTGATGGCCGTGCTGAGCGGTCCTGTTCACGCCGATGCGGTGCGTGCCGAGGTTGGCCGCCCGCTGCAACAGGCCAGTGAACTTCTGAAGGCCGGCAAGGGTCGCGAAGCCCTGGCCAAGGTGCGCGAGGCCGAGGCCGTGTCGGGCCTCACCCCGGCCGAGGCACTGACCGTCAATCGGATGAAGGCCGCCGCCGCACAACGCGCGGGCGACAACGCTGCGGCCATTGCTGCGCTGGAAGCCATCTACCCCCGCACCAGTGGCACCGAACAGAACCAAATCGCCGAGCAGCTGGCTTCGGCCCACGCGCAGGGCAAGAACAATGCGGCCGCCGCGGACTGGCTGAAGAAGGCGCAGGCCGGTGGCTACAGCAGTGCCACCACGAAGCAGCTGCAGGCCTATTTGCAGGGTGCCAGCGGCGACTACAACGCCATCGCCAAGGACACCGCTGCGGCTGTGGCCGCCGCTGAGGAAGCCGGCCGCAAGCCGGCCGAAGACGACCTGTTGCGCCTGGCCGATGCCCAGCTGCGCACGGGCAACAACGCGGGCAACGTCGCCACACTGGAAAAGCTCGCCACCTACTACCCCAAGAAGGACTACATCAAGGCCTACCTGGCTCGCCTGCAGCGCAAGCCCGGATTCTCCGAGCGCTTCGCGTTGGATGTGATGCGGCTGAAGCTGAACCAGGGCCTGATCACCAAGGCAGACGAATACTTTGAAATGGCCCAGCTGGCCCTGCAGGCGGATCAGCCGGCGGAAGCCAAGTCCGTCATGGAGCGCGGCTATGCGGCCAAGGTGCTGGGTGTGGGTGCAGAGGCCGACCGCCACAAGCGTCTGATGGAGTTGGCCGACAAGAAGATGGCCGAAGGGGGCAAGAGCCTGCAGGCTGGCCTGGACGAGGCGCAGGCGGCCAAGGACGGCAACCAGTTGGCCAAGATCGCCATTGGCCTGATCGGACTGAACAAGCTCGACACCGGTATTCCCCTGTTGGAGAAGGCCATCGCCATGGGTGGCCTCAAGCGCCCGGACGACGCCAAGTTGCGCTTGGGCCTGGCCCAGTTGAAGGCTGGCCAGAAGGCCAAGGCTGCGCAGACGCTCAAGGGCGTTGGCGGCAAGGAAGGCGCAGCCGAGGTTGCCCGCCTGTGGGCACAGGTCGGGTGAGTTTGACAGGGCCGACATGGCTTCGCAGCTGCCCGATTTCGTCGAGCCACTGAGTGGTGGCGTCTACGC